>NZ_JBSGCY010000036.1:0-48493 GCF_053602115.1 Nocardia sp. NPDC004582
GGCGGGCAGCGACGCGGCGGAGACCACCACCGCCCTGATCGCCGCCACCCCGAGCGCCGGCTTCCCGGCCCGCCTGGCCGAGGAGCTCGGCATCGCCCCGGACGCGGTGTTCCTCCCGGACCTGTCCCAGGGCGACCCGCACACCGCCTCGCTGTCACTGGCGTATCACGCTGCTGCCCAGGCGGAATCGCTCACCGGATACCGCGATGTGCTGTTCGTGGCCGCGGGCGCGGGCCCGTCGGCCGCCGCCGTCGTCTACCGCCTGCCGGCCGTGGTCGGGGCCGCGGCGTGACCACCGCGACCTATTGGCAGGCCATCGACCGCTTCCGCGCGGTGGTGGCCGCCGATCCGGACCGTGAGGCGGTGATCTACCCCGCGGGGAAGACCGCCTCCGGCCTGCCGGACTACCGCCATCTCACCTACCGCGAGCTCGACGAGTGGTCCGACACCATCGGCCTGCACCTGACCGCCGCCGGGGTGGGCCGCGGCACCCGCACCATCGTGCTGGTGCTGCCCAGCCCGGAGCTGTACGCGATCATGCTGGGGCTGTTGAAGATCGGCGCGATCCCGGTCGTGATCGATCCGGGCATGGGCGTGCGCAAGATGCTCAACTGCCTGCGGGCCGCCGACGCGGAGGCGTTCATCGGCATCCCGCAGGCGCATGCGGCGCGGGTGCTGTTCGCCAAGTACTTCCGCAAGGTGCGGGTGACGCTGACCGTGGGCCCGCGCTGGTTCTGGGGCGGCCCGACCCTGCGCGGCTGGGACGCACCGGCGACGGCGAGCCGCTTCGGCACCCGTTTCCGTGCCGACGCCGCCGGTCCGGTCGGCGCGAAAGTGGCGGCGCGCCTGGCGGAACTGCTGGCCTCGGTCGCCGATTCGCGGCGGCCGTCGGGTGAGCACCGTGCCCCGTTCGACGCCTTCACCCTGCGTGAGCGGGTGCCCGCGCCCGCCGACGAGGTACTGCTGATCGCCTACACCACCGGCTCGACCGGCCCCGCCAAGGCCGTGGAGATGACGCACGGCAATCTGAGCGCCATGGTCGAGCAGGTGCACGCCGCCCGCGGCCGGGTGGAGCCGGGCACCTCGCTGATCACGCTGCCGCTGGTCGGCATTCTGGACATGCTGCTCGGATCCCGGTGTGTCCTGCCGCCATTGGTGCCCAGCAAGGTGGGCTCCACCGATCCGGCGCACGTGGTGGACGCGATCAACCGGTTCGGGGTGAAGACCATGTTCGCCTCCCCCGCCGTGCTGGTCCCGCTGCTGCGGCACCTGGAGACGCATCGCACGCCGGTGCCGACGCTGCGCAGCGTCTTCTCCGGCGGCGCGCCCGTCCCGGACACCTGCGTCGCCGGGCTGCGCCGGGTGCTGGCCGAGGACGCGGAGGTGTACGCCGGGTACGGCTCCACCGAGGCGCTGCCGATGTCCACCATCGAATCCCGGGAGCTGCTGGCCGGTCTGGCCGATCGCGCCCGCCTCGGCGAGGGCACCTGTGTGGGCCGTCCCGCCGAAGGGGTGCGCGCGCGGCTGGTCGCCATCACCGATGACCCGATCCCGACCTGGGCGCACGCGCGGGCCCGCGAGACCGAACTGGCCGCCACCCGCGGCATCGGCGAACTGGTGGTGGCCGGGCCGAATGTGAGCACCCGCTACTACTGGCCGGAATCGGCGAACGCGGCGGGCAAGATCCACGACGGCGAGACGGTGTGGCATCGCACCGGCGACCTGGCCCGCATCGACGGCGAGGGCCGGATCTGGTTCTGCGGGCGCAAGAGTCAGCGGCTGCAGACCGCGGCCGGCCCCATGTTCTCGGTGCAGGTGGAGCAGGTCTTCAACGCGGTGCCGGGGGTAGCCCGGACCGCGCTGGTCGGGGTGGGCGAGTGGGGCGCGCAGCGGCCGGTGCTGTGCGTCGAGACGGAACCCGGCGCGGACCCCGCCGCGGTCACGGCCGGGCTGCACGCACGGGCGGCCGAATTCACGGTCACCGCGGCGGTTTCCACGTTCCTGTTCCACCCGAGGTTCCCGGTCGATATCCGACACAATGCCAAGATCGGCCGCGAGCAGCTCGCGGTGTGGGCGGCGGAGCGGCTCGGAAAGGACGATCGACGATGAAGGTGCTGGTACTACGGGCGATTCCGGTGCTCGGCTGGCTGTATCTCGCGCTGGGCCTGCTGCTCGCGGCGGGTGATCGCGCCCCGGCGAACCGGCTGCTGCGCGCCGTGTTCTGGATCGACGCGTTCCTCAGCGTCGTGGTGCACGCGGCCCAGATCCCGGCCGCCCTGCGCGCCACCGCGGACAGCGGACACTCGCCGGTGAAGACGGCGGCCATGACCCAGATCTTCGGGATCACCTGGTGGAAGACGCAGGAGGCCACGTGAAGGCACTGGTGACAGGCGCTTCCGGATTCCTGGGCGGGGCGCTGGTGCGCCGCCTGATCCGCGACGGCGACTACGAGGTGGCCATCCTGGCCCGGCCGACCAGCGATCTGCGTGATCTGTCGGAGGTGCTCGACCAGGTCGAGGTCGTCACCGGCGACCTCACCGATCCGGGGTCCCTCGACCGCGCCACCAAGGGCGTGGACGTGGTCTTCCACAGCGCCGCGCGGGTGGACGATCGCGGCACCCGCGACCAGTTCGTCGCCGAGAACGTCACGGCCACAGAGAATCTGCTGCGGGCGGCCCGACGCCATGGCGCCGCGAAGTTCGTGTTCGTGTCCAGCCCGAGCGCGCTCATGGACCGCGACGGCGGCGATCAGGTCGACATCGACGAATCGGTGCCGTACCCGAGCCGCTACCTGAACCACTACTCCGAGACCAAGGCCGCGGCCGAACGCCTGGTCCTGGCCTCGAATACGGACGGGTTCAGCACGTGCGCGCTGCGGCCGCGCGCCATCTGGGGCGCGGGCGACCGGTCCGGGCCGATCGTGCGGCTGCTGGGCCGGGCGGGCGAGGGCGCGCTGCCGGACCTGTCCTACGGCAAGCAGGTGTACGCCTCGCTGTGTCACGTCGACAATATCGCCGAGGCCTGCGTGCTGGCCGCGGGTAGCGAGAACGCCGGCGGCAAGGCGTATTTCATCGCCGACGCCGAACGCACCGACGTGTGGGGCTTCCTCGGCGAGGTGGCCGCCGGACTCGGCTATCCGAAGCCGACCCGGCAGCCGAATCCGAAGGTCCTCGCCGCGATCGTGGCCGCCATCGAAACCGTGTGGCGCATACCGTTCGTCGCCACCCGGTGGTCGCCGCCACTGTCGCGGTACGTGGTCGCGCTGATGACCCGCACCGCGACCTACGACACCTCCGCCGCCGCCCGCGATCTGGGCTACCGCCCGATCGTGGACCGCGACACCGGCCTGGCCGGTTTCCTGACCTGGCTCGAAACCCAGGGCGGCGCGGTGGCATTGAACGCTCGGATCTGACAGGCAGGTAGACCATGTTCCGCCGTCCCATCTCCCCCACCGAACTCATCTACTTCCCCATGCGGGATCTGGCTCCGCCGTTCCTGATGCAGCTGGTGGTGGAGGGCACGGGCAGCCTCGACCCGGAGACGCTGCGCCGCGCGGTCGCCGCCGCCGCCGCCGCGAACCCGGGCGCGCGCCTGGTGCGCGACGGCCGGCACTGGGTGGACAGCGGACGCGCACCCGGTGTGCGCGTCGTCGAGCACACGCTGCGATACCCGGCGCTGGAAGCGGATCCGGTGCTGACCAGCCCGATCGGGCCGACCCCGGACGCCACCGTCGAAGTGCTGCTGCTCACCGGCACGACCACCGCGCTGGTCTTCCGGGTGTTCCACGGCGTCATGGACGGCATGGGCATGGTCATGTGGACCACCGACGTCCTGCGGGCGCTGCGCGGCGAGGAGCCGGTGGGCGCGGCCGACCCGATCGCCGACGCCGAACTGGTGAAGCGGATCGGCGCGCCGGGGCGGCCCACCCTGATGCTGCCGCGCTTCCGGTCCGCGACCGGGCACGGCCGCCAGGAGCGGGGCGAGCACCGGCACCTGTTGCGCACCAGAACCATTCACGCCACCGGGCCGGGCACGCTGATGCGGGTGGCGGCCATGCTGGCCGATGCGGGCGGGCCGGTCTCGCGCATCATGATCCCCGTCGACATCCGGCGCCACGACCCGGAACTGCGGTCCACCGCGAATCTCGCGCTGCCGCTGTTCCTGGACGTGAAGCCGGGCATGGACTGGCGGCAGCTCAACGAGATCAAGCGAGCGGGCCTCGCGGAGAACCGCGAACTGAATCAGATGGACAACGGCGGGCTGAAGTACCTGCCGCAGGCCGCCGGACGCGGACTGCTGCGCGTCCTGAACGCCCTGGGCTCACGGACGGGCCTGAACCTGGCCTCCGCCACCGTCTCCCACATGGGCCGCTACGACCTCGACGCCCTCGCCGTACCGGGGTTCACTCCCACCGCGATCAAGGTGATGCCCCAGCACAGCGTCGCCATGCCGCTGCTCATCGGCATGACCGAATGCGGCGGCCGCACCGAGCTCACCGTCTCCGCGCGCAGCGGGCGCGGCGTGCCCGAGCGACTGGACGCGCTTTTGGACCGCATCGTCCGGACGCTGGAAACCGAACTCGCCGAGCAACCGTCGACCGCTCACAACTGAGCACAGGACGAACGGAAGCACCGGCCGTAGTCGATCTGGTCTCTCGCAACCGGCGATGACAGCGACCGTCTCGGCCACCGGCGGTGACGCGCCGCGCGCCAGGCCCGAGCACCCAGACGCCCTCACCCGCTCGTGCACAACAGGATCGGAGCGCCCATGACCACCACCGGCAGTTCAACCGAGTCCAACGGGGCGGGGACCGAGGGCGGCGCGCCCAGTGCGTCCCGTGGTCCAGCCGAGGTGACCGATCGCTCGGCCGCCGCCAACTCCGCTGTGATCGATGGCGATTCGCTCGGCGACGCGGCATCGGATGACAGTGCGGCGGCCGGCGAAGTCGCGGCCGGCGGGGTCGTGGCGGTGTGGGCGCGGGTGGTCGTGCGGCGTCCGAGGACGGTGCTGGCGGTAGCGGTGTTGTTCGCGCTGGCGTGCGGAATCTTCGCCGCCGGGCTGCAGCAGCGGGTGAGTTCGGCGGGATTCGTGGTGCCGCGCAGTGAATCCACGGAGGTGGACGCCTGGGTGACCGAGCGGCTGGGGCCGCAGAATCCGGATGTCATCGCCGTGTACACCGCGCCCGAGGGGCAGTCACTGGCCGATATCGGGCCGCGGGTGACGGCGGCCATCGCGTCGATCGACCCGGGTCTGTTGCGGCGACCGGTCGAAAGTTATTGGAGCAGTCCGCGATCGCAGTATCTGCGGTCCGCCGACGGGCGGCAGGCCGTCGCCGTGGTGTTCTCGGCGGGCGACGACAACCAGCGGGTGGCGGAGTATCCGAGAATCGCCGCCGCGCTGCGGGTCGACGGGCTCGACACGAAGCTGACCGGCTACAGCGCGCTCGCCGACACGATCAGCACGCAATCACGGGACGATCTGGTACTGGCCGAATCCATTTCGATCCCTGTCACCGCCTTGGTGCTGGTGCTGGTGTTCGGCGGTGTGGTGGCCGCCGCGCTGCCGGTGGCGATCGGCACCCTGGCGGTGGTCGGCGCGCTGGGCGCGGTCGGGCTGATCGCGCGGCTCACCGAGGTCAGCGTGTTCGCCACCAACGTGGTGTCGCTGCTGGGGCTCGGATTGGCCATCGACTACGGGCTTTTCATCGTCGGACGGTTCCGCGAGGAACTCGCGCGGGGAGCCACGGTGGACGCGGCGGTGACCCGCACCCTCGGCACGGCCGGGCGCACGGTGCTGTTCTCGGCGCTGCTGCTCATCTGCGCGTTCGCGGGAACGTTCGTCTTCCCGCTGGCCGTACTGCGGTCGCTCGGGATCGGGGCCATCGCGGCGGTCGGGCTGGCCGCCGCGCTGTCGGTGACCGCACTGCCCGCCCTGCTGGCGCTGCTGGGCCCGAGGATCGGCAAGTGGAGCTGGCGCGCGGACGCCTTCGACCGCTCCGAGGCGCGGGCGCAACGGTTCTGGGGCGGCGTCGTCACCGCGGTCATGAAACGCCCGGGCGTGATCGCCCTCGCGGTCGGCGCGATCCTGCTGGTGCTGGCCGCGCCGCTGACCGGCGTGCGGCTCGGCGATATCGACCACACCGCGCTGCCCGCGGGCAATGAGACCCGGGTCGCGGTGGAGGACTTGACGGCGCACTTCCCCGCCGCGAACAGCGGGGCCACCATCCTGGTCCGCGAAACCGGTGGCGGCACACCGAATCAGGCCGCCGTCAGCCGCGCGCTGCGGGAGATCGGCGGCGTGCCCGGGGTCCGGCAGGCCCTGGCCCTCGACACCCGCGACGACACCGTCATCGTTCACGCCGCGCTGGCCGCCCCGGACCGCTCACCCCGCGCCCAGGACATCGTGCGCGACCTGCGAGCCCTGCGTCCGGACGGCCTCGACCTGCGAGTCGGCGGCGAGAGCGCCACCACGGTGGACAGCATCGCGGCGGTCCTCGACCGGCTCCCGCTCATGATCGCGGTCATGGTGGCCGTCACCCTGCTCATGCTGGCGCTGGCGTTCCGCTCGATCGTCTTGCCGCTCAAGGCCGTCCTCATGGCCTTCCTCAGCCTGGCCGCCACCTTCGGCGTGCTGACCTGGATCTTCGATCAGGGGCATCTGGCGGGTGCGCTGCACGTCAGTGTCGGCCCGCTGTCGGCGGGGATGATGGTCCTCATCATCGCTGTCGTGTTCGGGCTCTCCACCGACTACGAGGTGTTCCTGCTGTCACGCATGGTGGAAGCGCACGACGCGGGCGCGGACACCGAGACCGCCGTGCGGGTCGGAACCGTGCGGACCGCGCGCGTGATCACCGCCGCCGCGACGCTGCTCGTGCTCATCACCGGCGCGTTCACGCTGTCGCCGCTCACGCCCATGCGGTTCCTCGGCCTCGGCATGGTGATCGCACTGATCATCGACGCCACCCTGGTCCGCATGCTGCTGGTCCCGGCGCTGGTGAAGCTGATGGGGCCGGCCAACTGGTGGACCCCGGGTCAGGGGCGCAGGCGGACCGGCAACGCGGTGAGTCCGCGCACGATCAGCGATTTGCGCCAGGACAATTCGGCGTCGGTGGCCAGCACCAGATCCGGGTAGGCCGCGAGCAGGCGGGTCAGCGCGACACCGCCCTCCATGCGCGCCAGCGGAGCGCCGACGCACCGGTGGATGCCGTAGCCGAAGGCCAGGTGGTTCTTGTCGGCTCGGTCCAGGTCCACCCGGTGCGGGTCGTCGAAGCGCGAGGGATCGCGGTCAGCCGCGGCCATCGACACCAGAACCCGCTGGCCCGCAGGGATTTCGACGCCGCCAACCGCGACGGGGGCCGTGGTGTAGCGGAACGTGCCCTCGCTGGCCGGGGATTCGAAGCGCAGGACTTCCTCCACGAAATCCGCCATCCGGCCGGGGTCGGCGGTGAGCACGTCCCGGATCGCGTTGTCGGTCAACAGGATCGCCACAGCGTTGGAGATCAGGTTCACGGTTGTCTCGAAACCCGCGATCAGCAGCAGGAACACCATGCTGATCAGCTCGCGATGGGAGAGCCGGTCGCCGTCCGCACTGGCCGAGATCAGTTCGGAGAGCAGGTCATCGGCGGGCGCTTGCTGCTTGGCGCGGATCAATCCGTCGATGTAGCCGAGGAATTGGCCGACGGCGGCGCCACGCGCCTCGGGGGTCTCGTCATTGGACACCAGGGTCGTGGACCAGGCGCGGAAGCTGTCCCGGTCCTCGTTCGGCACACCCAGCAGCTCGCAGATCACCAGCATGGGCAGCGGGAACGCGTAGCGGTCCAGCAGATCCTGCTCGGTCGCGGCGTCCTCGGCCAGCCCGGCCAGCAGGCCGTCGGCCAATTCGGTGATGCGCGGGGCCAGTTCGCGCACCGCGCGGCCACTGAACGCGCGATTCACCAGCGTGCGCAGCCGGGTGTGCTCCGGCGGGTCGTAGAACAGCATCATGTCGCCGAACATGGCCGCGCCCCCGGCGTCACCGCCGAGCGCGGCCTGCGCGCCCGGCGCTGTGAGGGCCTTGCTGACGGCGGGATCCAGGAAGACCGCCTTCGCCGCCTCGTAATCGGTAACCAGCCAACCGGTTCCGCCGTCCGGGAAGCGCACGAAATGCGCCGCGCCGCGCGCCCGCAACAGGTCGTAGGCGACGTGCGGCCGCTGATAGAAATCGTCGCCCAACTCGAACGGTTCCAGCGCCGATTCACTTGCCGGAGCGGCGGTCTCATGCACCATGATCGGGGACTGTAACAGCGGCGACGCTGACCGGGCGCGGCATCAGCAGACCCCTGTCAGTAGGCACACTGGCCAGACAATCCGGCCATAGCGCAGCGCTATTCGGCGGAACGGGCCGCGAGCACGGCGTCGTACAGCTCGCGACGGGACGCCCCCGTGGCGGCGGACACCTCCGCGCACGCGTCCTTCAACCGCAGCCCCGACTCGATCAGGGCTTCGACCTGGCCGACCAGATCGGCGGGCTCGGCCGAAACCGGCTGCGCGCCTTCGAGAACCACGGTGATCTCCCCGCGCGCGCCCTCCACCGCCCAGGCGGCCAGCTCGGCCAGCGTGCCGCGCACGACCTCCTCGTAGGTCTTGGTGAGTTCCCGGCAGACCGCGGCACGCCGGGCCGGGCCGAGCACCTCGACCGCGTCGGCCAGGCAGTCGGCGAGCCGATGCGGGGCCTCGAAGAACACCACGGCCCGGGACTCGGCGGTCAGCGTGCGCAGCCACTCCTTGCGCTGCCCGGACTTGCGGGGCGGGAAACCGTCGAAACAGAAGCGTTCGACGGGCAGGCCGGACAAGGCCAGCGCGGTGGTCACCGCGGACGGACCGGGCAGGCAGGTGATCGGCAGCCCGTGCTCCACACACGCCGCCACCATCCGATAACCGGGATCGCTCACCGACGGCATGCCGGCGTCGGTGACCAGCAGCACGGTCTTGCCCGACTCGATCTCCTCGAGCAGCATCGGGATGCGCGCGGTCTCGACATGGTCGTAGAAGCTCACCACCCGGCCGGAGATCTCGACATCCAGGGCCTTGGCCAGCGATCGCGTCCGCCGCGTGTCCTCCGCGGCCACGATGTCCGCCGAGGACAGCCCGTCCCGCAACCGCTGTGACGCGTCACCGATATCCCCCATCGGTGTCGCCGCCAAGACCAGCCGACCGGGCACACCGGGCTCGCCGCTCATTTCCATTCCGCCTCTCCGCGCCCGCAGCGCACGGCTGAGTGCCGTTCGCGGTCTGCACGCGGACCGTCGCTTCGAGCCCACTCGATCCGGAACGTGCCGAACCGAACCTACCGGCGCGGGGGCACGACCGAGTGCCGGGGGCACGGCCGAATCGGCCACGGCTCACCGGAGGGCGACTCGGACGGCCCGACCGCTTACGATCGACGGCGTGACCCAGGTAACCGACGTGCGACCGTCAGCGGTTCAGGCGGAGACGGCGGCGCTGTCGAGTCCCGCCCCGCTGGTGCCCTCACCCGATTTCGGGCCCACGGACTGGGCGCGAGGCTGGGTGGTCACGCTGTTCCTCACCGCGATCGCCGGCATCACCCGGTTCCTGCTGCTGAACTATCCGACCGACCTGCACACGCCGGTCTTCGACGAGAAGCACTACGCCCCGCAAGGCTGGCAGGTGCTCACCAACGGCGGCGTCGAGGACAACCCGGGCTACGGGCTGGTGGTGCACCCGCCGGTCGGCAAACAGATGATCGCGCTCGGCGAGGCCATCTTCGGCTACGGGCCGTGGGGCTGGCGGTTCATGGCCGCGGTCTCCGGAACCCTGCTGGTCCTGCTGGTGATCCGCATCGTGCGGCGGATGACCCGCTCCACCCTGATCGGCGCGTTCGCCGGCATCCTGCTGATCTGCGACGGACTCACCTTCGTGTCCTCCCGCATCGGCATGCTCGACATCTTCCAGGCGCTGTTCGTCACCGCGGCCTTCGGCTGCCTGGTGGTGGACCGCGACGACATCCGCACCCGCATCGCGCTGGTCTCCGCCCAAGGCCGCATCGACGACACCGAATACGGGCCGCGCTTCGGCGTGCGCTGGTGGCGGTTCGGCGCGGGCCTCATGCTCGGACTGGCCTGCGGCACCAAATGGTCCGGCGCGTACTGGATCGTCGGATTCGCGGCGCTGTCACTGGCGTTCGACCTGGCCGCGCGGCGCGGGTACCGCGTCAAGAAGCCGTGGGAGGGCGTCGCCCGGCGCGACCTCGGACCCACCGTGTACGCGCTCGCGGTCGTGCCGGTGTTCGTGTACCTCATGTCCTTCTGGGGCTGGTTCGCCAGCGAGACCAGCTACGACCGGTACGCGGTCGGGTCCAAGGTCGGTCGCGGCGGCGACTTCTCGTGGGTGCCCAGCGCACTGCGCGGACTCTGGTACTACGGCGGCGAGGTGCTCAACTTCCACAAGGAGCTCACCAACTCCGCCGGCAATCACCATCCGTGGGAATCCAAGCCGTGGACCTGGCCCATGGGACTGCGGCCGATGCTCTACTACTACGCCGACACCAATGTGAGCGGCTGCGGGCAGGCCGCCTGCGTCAAGGCCGTCATGGCGATCGGCACGCCCGCGCTGTGGTGGGTGGCCTTCCCCATGCTGGGCTGGGCGCTGTGGCGCAGCATCGTGCGGCGCGACTGGCGCTACGCCGCCGTCCTGGTCGGGTACGGCGCGGGCATCCTGCCCTGGTTCCTGGACCTGGACCGGCAGATGTACTTCTTCTACGCGGTGCCGCTGGCCCCGTTCCTGGCCATGGGCGTGGCGCTGGCGCTCGGCGACATCCTCGGGCACGCGCCGCCCAGCGGACGGCGGCTCTCGGGCGCGCCGGGCTGGCAGATGTTCCTCCCGCCCAGCGAACGGCAAGGGCTGGGGCTGCTGCTGGTGTGCCTGTACCTGGCGCTGGTCATCGCCAATTTCATCTGGCTGTGGCCGATCCTGACGGGCATGCCGATCACCCCCGGCAGCTGGCACGACCACCTCTGGCTGCCCAGCTGGCGATAGCGCTAAGGCGCGGTGTCGGTTTCGCCGAGGGCGGCGTGCAGGTAGCGTTCCGCGGCGTCGTCGTCCAGGCCCAGTCGCCTGATCACCGCCACGTACTCGGTGGCGGCGCGGCCCGCCAGGTCGCGGGTCGGGTCGCCCGAGGACGCGATGAAAGAGCCGAGCCGCCCGCGGGTTTCGAGCATGCCGTCCTGCTCCAGCTCGCGGTAGGCGCGCGCCACCGTGTTGGGGGCCAGCTTCAGGGTCGCCGCCAGCGCCCGCACCGTGGGGATCTTGGTGCCGGCGGCGAGCTCACCGGAGCGCACCCGGGCGATGATGCCCTGGCGCAGCTGCTCATACGGCGGGACCGTCGAGTGGTGGTCGACCGGGATGTCCAGCATGGCTTCATCACACCTCGTCACGCGACAACGGGCAGGACAGGCAGCGCGGACCGCCACGGCCGGAACCCAGCTCGGAGCCGGGGATGCGCAGCACTTCGATTCCGGCGTCTTCGAGCCGCGCGTTGGTGTTCTCGTTGCGTTCGTAGGCCACCACCACCCCGGGGGCCAACGCGAGGGTGTTGTTGCCGTCGTCCCACTGCTCCCGTTCGGCGGTGACGCCGTCCAGGCCGGTGTCGACCACCCGCAGCTTGCCGATGCCCATGGCCTCGGCCGCCACCCGCAGGAAGGGGTCGGGGCCGGAGATGCTCACGCCACCCTCCTCCTTGCGAATGGTGAAGGCGCACAACTCATCCTGGATCGCCGGATACATGACCACCGCGTCGACGTCGACCATGGTGCAGACCGTGTCGAGATGCATCGTCGCACGGGTCTGGGCGATCGGCACCACGAGCACGGTGTGGGCCAGATCATCCTCGAAGAGACTGCGCGCCAACGCTTCCGCGCCCGCGGCGGTGGTACGTTCGCCCACCCCGACCGCCACCACGCCCGGGGACAGCAACAGCACGTCGCCGCCCTCGATGGGGGCGGTGTGCGATTCGTAGGCCCGGCGCACCCCCAGGAAACGGGGGTGGAAGGCGTAAATGAGGTCGGTGAGCGAGGTTTCGCGGGCCCGGGCGGGCAAGGCCAGCGACGTGATCGCCACCCGGGGGCCGACCCAGAACGACGAGTCCCGGGTGAACAGCAGGTTCGGCAGCGGGTCGATGACGAAATCGTGGCCGTGATGCATGCGCCGCACCAGCGACGTGGCGTCCTGACCGAACGGCAGCTCGTCGAATGTCATGCCGGACATGAGGATCTGCGCCAGCTCCGGCGCGGGCACCCGGCGCAGGTGGGCGGCCAGCTCGTCGGCCAGCACATGGCCGAGCCGGCGGGCGTCCACGGCTCCGGAGATACCCTGGATGCGGGCGGCGCCGCTGCCCTGGATGGTCTCGGTGAGCACATCGGCCAGCAGCAGCACCTCGACGCCGCGGCCGCGCAGCACGTCGGCGAAGATGTCGTGCTCCTGCTGGGCGCGCTCCACCCAGGGAATGGCGTCGAACAACAGCTGATCGTTGTTGCGCGGGGTGAGCCTGCGCAGCTCGTCGCCCGGGCGGTGCAACAGCACCGTGCGCAGTGCGCCGACCTCCGAGGTCACGGAAAACGGTCGCGCCGTGGGTGCGGCCTTTGTTCCCATGACACGACGGTAGTTGCCCGCGGCACGGATGGCATGCAATTCGACCCTGGGAAAACCTCGAGTCGCCCCGGTGAATCCTCCGGTCGCCGGGTCGCCGCCGCCGGAAACCTGGAGTAATGTTCAGGAATGCAGACCGCGTCGTGGCAGGCGAAGGAGCTGACCCCCGGTCAGCTCGCCCAGCGAGCCGGAGTCTCGGTGTCCGCCTTGCACTTCTACGAACGAGAAGGGCTGATCAGCGCCCGCCGGACCAGCGGCAATCAACGCCGCTACTCCCGCGAAACACTGCGCCGGGTCGCCTTCATCCGCATCTCCCAGCGGGTGGGCATTCCGCTCGCCGAGATCCGCCGCGCCCTCGACAACCTCCCCGACGGCCGCAACCCCAGCCGCCGCGACTGGGAGACCCTGTCCACCGCCTGGCGCGCCGACCTCGACGACCGGATCGAACAGCTGGTGCGGCTGCGCGACAACCTCACCGGATGCATCGGCTGCGGGTGCCTGTCGCTGGGCGTGTGCAAGATCTTCAACGCCCACGACCACCTGGGCGACGAGGGACCGGGCGCGCGGGTGCTGGACACGCACGCGGCCGAGAACTGCGCCAAGCCCGGCGTCTGCGAGCCGACCGCCGAGCAGAACTGAACCGGCCGGCCGGACGCCGCCGGTCAATCCGCCGTACTCACACCCGTCACTTCGCCCGGTCGGCCGGACTTCGGCTCCGGCCGGGGCAGGAACGTGGTGAACAGGTCGTTGGCGCGGCGCATGACGAATTCGTACGGCCAGGCGAACTTGCGGGCCCACCAGTAGCCGAAGCGGATGTCGAACTGGGTGTGGATCAGGTAGGTGCCCTTCTCCACGCCGCGCAGGATCGTCTGGGCCACCTCGTCCGGCGATTTGGCGTGGCGACGGAAGCGCTTGATCCAGGCCTGGATTCGCGGGTCGTCACGGTCGACGCCGACGATGTCCACGGTCTGCACCAGCGGGGTGTCGACCGCGCCCGGCACCACCAGGTGGACATCGATGTCGTGGCGGGCCAGATCGAAGCGCAGCACCTCCGAGACGCCGCGCAGCCCGAACTTGCTGGCGCTGTACGCGGCATGCCAGGGCAGCGCGAGCAGGCCGGCGGCGGAGGACACATTGACCAGCGCCCCGCCGCGTCCGGCCTCGACCATCGGGGGCACGAAGTTCTCGATCACGTGAATGGGACCCATGAGGTTCACATCCACCATGCGCTTCCAGTGCTTGTGCTCCAGATTCTCGACCGTGCCCCAGGTGGAGACGCCCGCGATGTTCATCACCACGTCGAGCGAGCCGAGCTGATCGTGCACCTTCTCGGCGAAGGCGGTCACGGCCTCGTAGTCGCTGATGTCGAGGGCGGCGGCCACCTCGACGATGCCGCCCCCGGAACGGATGGATTCGACAGTGGCGTCCAGCCCCTCGACATTCACGTCGGTGAGCACCAGGCGGGCGCCCTTGCGGGCCGCCGCCAGTGCCGTGGCCCGGCCGATGCCGCTCGCCGCGCCGGTAATCAAAGTCTTCTTGCCACTCAGGCCACGATCACGCACGCCGATCCATCCTTACCTCGACAGCCCTGTCAGAACCGCACGCTACATCACGAACAATAGTGTTCGCGAGTCGGACGAGTACCGGTTTCGCCCCGATTTCCCGGGGGTTCGAATTATTGCCGGGCAGGTCAGGACGGTCCGGGCAGGACCGACCGGGTGGTACCGGGCAGATCCAGATCCAGCGCGATCCGGCCCGCCGCCAGATGCTCCTCGACCTCCTCGGCGGGCATCGGCCGCGCGATCAGGAAGCCCTGCGCCCGGTAGCAGCCCAGCGCCACCAGCGTGCGCGCCGCCACCGTGGTCTCCACACCTTCGCCGACCACCCCGAGGCCGAACGAACCCGCGAGCCCCACAATCGATTTCACGATCGCCAGATCATCCGCGCTGGCGCCCAGCCGCTGCACGAATCCGCGGTCGATCTTCACCGCGTCCACCGGCAGCGCCTTCAGATGCGACAGCGACGAATACCCCGTCCCGAAGTCGTCGATCGCGATCTGCACGCCCATCCGCTTGAGCCCGCGCAACGTCACCTGTGTGCGCGCGAGATCCTGCACCACAACGTGTTCGGTGATCTCCAGGCATACCGAGGACCCGTCGATCCCGTACCGCCGCAGAATCCCCTCCATGGTCTCCACGAAGTCCAGCGAAACCAGCTGCACCGGAGACACATTGATCCGGATCACCACATTCGACGCCAGCCCCCGACGCCGCCACAGCGCGAACTGCTCACTGGCCGTGCGAATCACCCACCGCCCCAGCTCACCGGCCAGATTCGTGGCCTCCGCCACCCCCACGAAGGCCCCCGGCGGCAACAACCCGCGCGTCGGATGCTGCCACCGCACCAGCGCCTCCAGCGCGACGACCCGACCGGTCCGCAGATCCACCTCGGGCTGATAGTGCAGCACCAGCGACCCGTCCGACACGGCGCTGCGCAGGTTCAACTCGACATCGTCCTGCAACTCGAACTGCGCCCGCATCGCGTCGGTGAACACCGCCACGCCATTACCGCCGCTGGACTTGGCCGACAACAGGGCGTGATCGGCCCGCCGCAGCACGTCCGCGACCGTCGTCTCCCCCGGAATCCCCAGCGCCACACCCACACTCGCCCCGCGACTGACGGTCTCCTCCCCCACCGTCACCCGCCGCCCGATCAACTGCTGAATCCGCGTCGCCTCGAACCCCGCCGCCTCCGCGTCCATCGGCTTGGCGGGCACGATCACGAACTCGTCGCCGCCGAGGCGGGCGATCATGTCGGCGGGATCCAGGTTCTCGCGCAACCGGCCGGCGAGCGTGCGAATGAAGTTGTCGCCGGCGGTGTGGCCGAGGAAATCGTTGAGCGCCTTGAGCCGATCCAGGTCCAGGAAGAACGCCGCCACCGGCCCCGGCCGGCCCGCCCGGAGCCGCTCCTCCATGTGCTCCAGCAAGGAACGCCGGTTGGCCAGCCCGGTGAGGTCGTCGTGCATGGCGATGAACCGCAACCGGTCCTCGGCCACCACCCGCGCCTGCAACTGCGCGAACAGCGCGGCGATCGCCTTGAGGACGTTGAGTTCGCGCGTGCTCCACTCGCGGTCGCCCGCCTTGATGAAACCGAGAATGCCCGTGGGCTCACCCCGCGACACCAGCGGCACGGCCGCGACCGACACCGAGTCGATGCCGGTGGCTTCTTGAATCAGGCTCTGATAGTCGGCGAATTCGGGAATCGGCCGAATGATGATCGGTTCGGTGGTGTGGGACAGCTGGGCCAGCGCCGATTGCGGATCGTCGATATGCGCGACCTGCAGCAGGTCGTCTTCCTCGGGGGTGGCCCGGCGCGGCCATTCGGCCACCAGCACCGAAACCCGATTGACCGAATCGGTGAATCGAAGGAAGCTGAAATCGACGTCGAAGTGCTCCACCAGCCATGACAGCACCTGTTCGCTGGCCGCCGTCATGGTGGTGGCATCGACCGCCATCAACTCGGAGGCGACCTGGGTCACCAATGAGTCGAGCGTTCGCCGGGGCACCTTAGTCTCCGATCTCACTCGCCGCGGGCGTCGCATCGGGTATGGGAAGCCGTCTGCTTCGAACCGTTGGCTCTGCCGCGTAGCCGAGGCGCAGAATCGATGCCATCGTTTCCTGCCTCGGTACTCCCATCAGGTCCACGAAACGGCCCTGAAGTGACGCTAGTGTATCGGCGAACTCCGGGGAAACCGCTCTCAGTTCCTCGGGGCGTCGCGCGAACAGGAACAGCGGGGAGACGGGCTGGACCGCCAGACCGTGGCGTTCGGCGTCGATCCAGACCCGTTGCAGGGCCTCGCCGGCGCGGGCGTAGGCGGCCAGCTCGGCCGGATCGCCGGGGGCCGGCTCGGGGAAGGTCAGCACCGCCACCGCCGAGCTCGACCGCACCTTGTCCCTGGTCCCCTCGACCAGGGCGACACCGCCAGCCCAGGAGCGCAGCAGGGTCATGACGTCGCCCCGGCGGGCGATCTCCAGCTTGGCCAGCTCGTCCGGCGCGAGGTCCAGGGTGCGCAGGTCCATGCCGGTGCGCAGATCGTCACCGGGCCAGCGCAGCTCGGCCATCATCTCGGTATGCATCGCCGGGGTCAGGTATCGGGTGCGCTCGGCCGCGGCGAGCAAATCCGCGGCCTCCGCGACCCGGCTCGCGTCATCGACCCAGCGCAGTTCACCACCCGCGCGCCGGGCGGTGCGGGCCAGCTCGGCCAGCACCGCGGACGGCACGGGCACTCCCGTACCGTCGCGGCGATTGGTGTGGCGGCTGAGCAGCGCGGGGTGATCGCCGGCCAGTTCCGGATCCGCGCCGGCCCCCAGCCGCAGGACGGCGGAGAGCTCGCCCGCACCCTCGGCGCGCAGCTCGCTGTCGCCCAGCAGGCCCTGGGCGGCAGCCGCCGCGCGCGCGTTGTAGAGCGCCGCGCCGACCGCCAGCGCACTGCCGCGGTAACCGATGTCCATCAGCGAAGAGCGTTCGGGCGCAAGGGTTATCGTCACCGACCCGGCGTCGGCGCGCAGGGTCCAGGGCTGCGCGTTGCCGCCCGAGGGCGCGCGCTGGGCACAGGCCAGAATGGCGGCCACACCCGATTCGGGCAACGACTCCTCGGCGGCCTCCTCGGGCCACACCAGATCCTCGACCGGCGGCGGTTCGGCGATCTCGTCCAGCGACCGGTCGACATCCACCCGGGTCCGGCCCGACTCCAGCTTCTGCCCGAGCCCGATCCGGCGCACCGCGGTCGCGACGCTGGCACCGCCCAGCAGCACCTCCGAGCCCAGTTGCGGCCAGCTGTTGAGGGTTTCGCCGACCTCCACCATGCTGGCGGCGAGCTTGTCGGACAGCCTTTTGCCGTCCAGGATCCGGATCACGTGCGGCGCCTTGTCGCGGGTGGACAGGCCGCGCAGTTCAGCGGCGCGGGTACCGCCCAGCATGCCGTGGAAGGGCAGCCGCTCGGGATCCAGGTCGAACCGCTCCACATCGACCAGCCCGCGATCGTTGGACTGCATGATCAGCGGCATGCGGTGCCGGCGGGCGGCTTCCCGCACGGCCAGCTTGATGTCGAGCGAGTCGCACTCCTCGACCACGATCGACAGGCCGGACAGGAACTCGTCGATGTTGCCCTCGGTGACGCCGGCGTGGAAAACCTCCACCGGCAGATACGGGTCGAGTTCGGCGATCCGGCGGGCGGTGACCACGGCCTTGTTGCGGCCGATATCGAAGACCGATCCGGGGATTCGATTGAGATTGGACAGCTCGATGGTGTCGAAGTCGGCGAGCCTGAGCAGGCCGCAGATACCTTCCAGCGCCAGGGCCAGGGCGACCGCGTGGCCCACGCTCTGCCCGACCACCCCGATGGACAGCCCGGCCAGTTTCGCTTGCTCGGCGCGGGTGAGGTGATTGCGATTCCGGTCCAGGCGCAGCGCGCGCATCACCTGCGGACCCGGCATAGCAATTACGGTGCGCCGCCACGGATAATAAATCCACCGATCGAATTCCGGCCCTTCCGACAATTCCGGCGGATCGAGCAGGCCAGAGAATTCCGAACGCAGCAAATCACGCAAATCGGAAAATTCTATTCGCGGATCCGCGCGCAATCGCGCGAGCTGTTCCGCGTCATTCGAATTCAATTCATCGAGCAAGAGCGGCCGATATTCACCGACCGCCGGGTTTTCGTTGTTCATGCCTGCGCCAGTCTCTCGCCGCCCGTCCAGTCGACCGGGCCGCCGGCGCGCATCTCGGCGAGTTCGGACTCCACCAGGGCGACCTGCCGGGGAGTGCCGAGCGTCTGGTAGTTCTCCATGTCCCACCACACCGGGTGGGTGATATAGCGGTCGTTCGGATAACCCGACGACGGGATCCACCACACGACGGTCATTCCGGTCGTGCGGTAGCGGTCGATCACGTGCGACGGCGCGATCCCGGTCGAATACCGGGCGCCGAGCAACAGGGTGCTCTGCACGATGGCCCGCGCGACCCAGTCGGCGAGCTCGTGCCGGTGTTCGGCATCGGGGGCCACCCACCCGGTCTTGGATTCGATGACGCCGTCGGGAATCTGATCGGCGACCAGCTTGCGGAACGCCGCGTCACCGGCCCGTCCCGCCCAGCTCCGGACCGCGTGCACCTGATCGACATGCTGATGCGGGCCCTCGGCGCGCACTCCGGCGACCACTCGCCCCTCGGCGTTCAGCGCGACGCAGAACAACGAGGTACCGGAGCCGTCGAGCCAGGCGTCGTACTCGACCGCCTCCTCGGCTCCATAGTGCCGGTAGACCTCGAGCGCACCGGCCAGATACTCGCGCCACAACCGCGGATCCGCGTGCGGCGGACCGATCAAGATCGTACAACCGGATTGTGCGTCCGCGCTTCGGAGCATCCCGCTACCAGGGCTTTCTGCCGGGGCAAGCGCGATCGGTTCGACAGCCATATAGTTCCGCTCCACTAATGCACTTACTTCGCGCAACCCTCTTGCGTATCCCACCGGATACGGTCGTGCTTCAGCCGTGCCCGGCTGAGGCACCTAGGGGAGTATCCGCCAGCCGACTGAAATTGTCCAGGCATCCGGCTAATCCCCCGAAATCCAAACGTTCCTCCAGAAATCACTGCTGGTCAAACCATTGCTATCAGTCATGAAAACTGGCGACAAGACCGGTTGGTTCTCAATCAGTTAACAGTTAGCTATCAGACCAGGATGGAGATGAAAAGCTCCAGTTCGGCCGGGCCGTGCCAGATCTCGATCTCCTCGCGGTAGGCCCGGGTGATCTCGGCGGAGGCGGTGGCGTCGTCGACCTGGGCCCAGACGTCCTCGGCGGGGTCGTGGTAGTCGCCGTTGGGGCTGAAGCGGGCGTAGACGCCCTTGGGGACGCGGATGAGGACGTCGCCGAAGGGGGCGTCGTCGGGGCCGGGGTATTCGTAGGAGACCAGCACGTTGTAGTTCCCGGCGGGGTCGGGGACGTAGACCGTGGCCAGGGGGCGCCGGGTGCCCTCGCGGTCGCGCAGGCGGTCCCGCAGGAACTCGATGAGCTCGCTGTTGGAGACCTTGAAGCTGGGGCGCACCCGCGGGACCACCAGGCCGCCGTAGACGCCGCCGGGGCGGACCACGATCGAATAGGTCACGACTCGACCGCCAGGTACAGGTCGATCTTGTAGGCGTGCGGGTAGGTCTCGAAGTCGCCGGTGTGGATGCGCTTGATCTGGTTGTGCTCCTCGGCGTAGGCGATCTGCGTCCACAGGTCGGTCATCACCTGCGGGAAATTGCCGATCGAGGAGAAGCGGGCGTAGGTGCCGCGCGGGAGGCGGGCCACCAGATGGCCGCGGGTCACCTCGTCGAGCGAGTTGCACTGGTAGCCGACGATCTGGGTGTTGTAGGTGCCCAGCTCGGCCGCGTAGTCGGTGTAGGCGGAGGCCAGCGGCCCGCCCAGGTCCTGGTGCAGGACCGCGGCCCAGGCCACTTCGAGGTCGTGATCGCGCAGTTCACCGAGGGCGCGTTTGGGACTGCGCACCGGTAAACCGGCAACCCAGGTCTCGTCCCGCTCGACGATCTCGAACTGCATGGAAGGAACTCTCTCGAGGTGTGATTTCACAGCTGGTCGGCCAAGCCTTCGCCATGCTATCAATCGCCGGGGACCGGGCCGGGCGACACGACAGAGGCGCTCGTCTCACCGGCCGGCGGGGTCGTCCTCGCGGCGGCGGTGCGGGCGGGCCATGGGCGCGTGCCAGTGCCGGAACAGGGCGATCAGGCGCAGGGCGACGGCCCCGGCACCGGCCAAAGCGCCTGTCCAGTAGGTGTATTGGCCGTAGTGCAGCAGGGTCGCCGTCACCGCGGATCCGAGCAGCGCGGGGACGGCGTAGAGCTCTCCGTCACTGAGCACGCTCGGTGTGACACCGGCCAGCACGTCGCGGATCACACCGCCGCCGACCGCGGTCACCAAGCCGAGCGCGGCGGCCGAGGTGGCCGACATGCCGTACTGGAACGCGGTGACCGTGCCGGTCACACAGAAGATGCCGAGGCCGATGGCGTCCGCGATATTGAGCGGGGTGCGCGTCAGGCGGACCGGCGGGTGCCAGAAGAAGATGAGCACCGCCGCCAGCAGCGCCGTCGCCGCGTAGGAGAGGTCGACGAAGGCGCGCGGCGGGGTGCGGCCGATCACCAGATCGCGGATCACACCGCCGCCGGTGGCGGTCGCCACCGACAGGGCCGCGATGCCGACCACATCGAAGCGGCGGCGCACCGCGAGCAGCGCGCCCGACACTCCGAATGCGAACACTCCCATCAGGTTTCCCGCGCTCTGCGCCGCATCGGCAGCGGTGCCGAGTTCGACGAGATCACTCATTGCACGCCCGGTTCCCTTCCTGGGTCGCTAACTCCCGGCTAACGGCGCCCAGTATGCCCGGTCCGCCATGCCGACGCGCAGCCGCACGGTGCGGGCCGGAATGTGGTTGAGTCACCTGGTGTGCCGCACAATTGCCCAGCTCGACGCGGAACTGACCGCCTGTCGCGCCTGCCCGCGACTGGTGGCGTGGCGCGAACAGGTCGCACACGAGAAACGGGCCGCGTTCAGTGACGAGAATTACTGGGGCAAGCCGGTTCCCGGGTTCGGTCCGGCCGATGCCCGGCTGCTGCTCGTCGGCCTGGCACCCGCGGCGCACGGCGGCAATCGCACCGGCCGCATGTTCACCGGCGACCGCAGCGGCGACGTGCTCATCGCGGCCATGCACGCGGTCGGCCTGACCAATCAGCCGACCAGCGTCTCCGCGGACGACGGCCTGCGTTTGCTGGGAACTCGCGTGACCGCGCCGGTGCACTGCGCACCACCCGACAACAAGCCCGCCCCGCTGGAACGCGACACCTGCCGCCACTGGCTCACCACCGAACTGACACTGCTCGCACCCACCTTGCGCGCGATCGTCGTGCTCGGCGCCTGGGGCTGGCAAGCCCTCCTCCCCGCCCTATCCGAATCCGGCTGGGCCATACCCAAACCCAAGCCCCGATTCGCCCACGGCGCACACATCACCCTGGAGGCCGCCACCCCCGGCCGCTCCCCGATCCACCTGTTCGGCACCTACCACCCCTCCCAGCAAAACACCTTCACCGGCCGCCTAACCCCCGCCATGCTCGAGCAAGTCCTCCACGACGCCGCCCGAGCCGCCGGCCTCCCTTGACCGCCGACCGGCACACCCTGGAGGGGTTTTGTCCGGAATCGCCTCCAGGAGGTGCCACTCGGCGAACGGGGCGGGGTGGGCGGACCGGCTAGGATACGGGCGTGAGCAGGGGCGATGATGAATCCGGGGTGGGCGGTGGCGGTGTCCGGGGTGGTGGGAACGGCGTCCGGCCGCGGCGGGCCGAGACCCGGCAGCGGCTGCTGGACGCGGCGTTCGAGGCGTTCGCGGAGGAGGGGTTCGGGCGGTGCTCGGTCGAGCAGGTGTGTGAGCGGGCCGGGTTCACGCGGGGCGCCTTCTACTCGAATTTCACCTCGCTGGAGGAGTTGTTCCTCGCCATGTGGGAGCAGCGGTCGGCGCTGCTGCTGGCCGAAGCGGCGGCCGTGCTGGACGCGCCCGGCTCGGTGGCGAACGATCCGCGGCGCGCGGTGGAGCAGGTGCTCACCGCGGTTCCGGTGGACGACAAGTGGTTTCGGATCACCTCCGAGTTCACCGCGCACGCGCTGCGCAATCCCGGCCTGCGGCAGGTGATGGTGGCGCGGGAGGAGGCGATCGCGGCGGCGCTCACCCCGGTGGTGGTGGCGCTTATGCGGCGCAATGGGCGGCGGGTGCCCGATCCGGCCGCGCTGGGCCGGGCGCTGGTCGCCGTGCACGACGGCACCCTGGCCCAGTGCCTGCTGGAGCCCGACAACCCCGCGATCCGCGAGTACCGGGTAGACCTGTTCCTGCGGGTCCTCGACTCCTACAGCGAACCGGCCTCGAGAAACCCCACCTAACCAGCCGATTCGCCGTCTCCCCACCGCACCTGCTAATGTTCTCCGAGCGCGGATCGGAAGATCCGGCGCGGGGCTATAGCGCAGTTGGTAGCGCGTCTCGTTCGCATCGAGAAGGTCAGGGGTTCGATTCCCCTTAGCTCCACAGCAAAGGCCCGGTCGATACAGACCGGGCCTTTTTCTTTTTCCTCGACCCGCCTGAGCTCGGGGTTGAAACGGGAGTGGGCGTGTGGGCGATACTTCCGATCGGAAGATCTTGATCACGCGACGCGAGTTTAGGGGATTCATGAGTAGGGCATGGGGTATCGCCGCTGCGGTTGCGGCAGTGGGTGTTTCGGGATTGGGATTCGCGGGCGCGGGGACCGCGCAGGCGGCGCCGCAGGATTGCAGTGTCACGAAGGGGGTGTTCGACGCGTCCGCCGTGTGTGGGAATGACGGCGGGACCAACTATGTGCTGCATCTCGATTGTGTCGGACTCTATGCCAGTGGGCCGTTCCCGATGTACGCGATCGGGCCGTACAAGGTGCTCAGTTATCCCTTCACGCCGGGCGGGCAGACCGTCTCGGCGGGCTGTACGGGGATGGGACCGGGCGTCTTCGCGGTGGCGACGAATGCCTATGTGGAGATCTACAACCCGTAGGCGGTACGGGCCGGACTGCTGAGCAGTCGTCTGACGAAGGGGCTGGTTTCCTATCGGGACCAGCCTCTTTCATTGCGCGGGTATCGCTGGGGCCGGGGCGATCTGCTGTTAATCTCAGGCGCGGCTCGAGGGCCGATGATCGAAAGCGTTCGAGTACTTTGGCGGTAACCTGTCGTGACTGTTGATGATGTAGTGGCGACTCCGGTTGCGCCGGTGGACCGAGTGGTGCGGGGGCGGGGCGGGCGGTACGAGTTTCTCGACGCGCTGCGCGGGCTGGCGGCGCTGGCGGTCGTGGTGCAGCACGTGTCGGAGCGAATCTGGCCGGCGTATTTCCGGTTCTCGGCAGCGCATTTCGGGCTCGGGGAGTTCGGGGTTTTCGTCTTCTTCTTGGTCAGCGGGTTCATCATTCCGGCGTCCATGGAGCGGGGGCGGTCACTCGGCGCGTTCTGGGTGGGGCGGTTCTTCCGGCTGTATCCGCTGTACTGGGCCTGTCTGACCGCGGCGGTGCTGTTGTACTCGATCCAGCAATACAAGCTGCCGCCGGCATTTCTGGAACACCCGGTGACCAACTTCGTCATGAACCTGACGATGGTGCACTACTTCATCGGCGGACCGGCCATTCAGATCGTCACAGCGTCCTGGTCGCTGTCGTACGAGCTGGCGTTCTATCTGTTCCTGTCCCTGCTGCTGACCGCGGGACTGAACCGGCGATCGGTGCCGCTGGCGGTGCTGGCGATCGTGCTGGTCGTCCCGGGTGCGCTGCTGCCGCCCTTCCTGATCAACGGGCCGGGTGCGACGAGTCTGACGCGGGTCGCAGCCGCGGTCGCGACCGTCGTGGTGGCGGTGGTGTTCGCCTGCATGGCGACCGACCGGCGGGCGGCCGTCACCGCGGTCGGGCTCGTATTCATCACCGTGCCACTGGTTCTCAATCAGCCCGGGGTGTCGGTGCTGACGTTCGGGTATTTCGCGACCATGTTCGTCGGGACCGTGCTCTACCGGATCACCTCGGGTGAGATCAGCGCCACGCGCGGGTGGGCGGTGTTCGGGCTCGCGATCGCGGTGATCCTCGGCATCAGCACCTTCGCGCGGCCCGCGCTGGATCCGGGCAGCGGCGCGTGGGTCACCTGGGTGAAGCAGCCGACCACCATCATCACCGCCTACCTGTTCTTCGTAGCCGCGCTGATGCTGCGGAAGTACGCGTTCCCGCGGCCGCTGCTGTTCCTGGGCCGGATCAGCTACTCGCTCTATCTGGCGCACGCGCTCATCCTCGACGGGCCGCGCTGGACGAAGCCGGTCCTCGGCATTCCCGCGACCTGGCTGACGCTGGTGACCTGGGTGGGCGCGGCGATCGCGATCGCGGCGGTGACCTACCGCTGCATCGAGAAGCCGTGCCACAACCTCGGCCACCGCATGATCGCCAAGATCGACAGCCGCAAGCGGGCCGCGGACGAATCGCGCACCGTCGCCGCCTGAGTCCTCGCCACTCCGTCAGCCGTGGGGCTGGGTGGATGCCGGAGCGGGGCCGAGTTGACCGGCCAGGGCCCAGGTGCGGCGTTCGTCGGCTGGGGTGGAGAGGTCGGTGCTGGTGAGGACCACTTCGGTGGCGCCGGCTTCGTAGTAGCGGTGGATGCCGGCGGCTACGGCTTCCTCGTCGCCGATGAGGGCCAGGTCGGCCGCGCGGGAGGCGCCCTCCTGGTCGATGACTCGGCGGTAGGACGGGATGTGTTCGTAGAAGGACAGTTTGTCGATCGCTCGGGCTCGGGTGGATTCGACGTCGGCGGTGACGACGGCGGGGACGAAGGCGATGATCCGCGGCGTGGTGGAGGATGCGCGGGTGATGGCCGGGACGATGTGGGAGCTCAGGGTTTTCGGGCCCGCCAGGTAGGGCAGGGTGCCGTCGGCCAGTTCGCCGGTGACGCGGAGGGCCTGGGGACCCATCGCGGCCACCAGAACGGGGATTCGCGGGTGGGCGCCCGGGACGGCGGTCGGCAGGGATGGGGTGGCGGTCAGTAGTTCGCCGTGGAAGTCGGCGGTGCCGGTGTCGAGCAATTGGTTTATCGCGGTGAGGAATTCGCGGAGACGAGCGATGGGGCGGTCGAACGGGACGCCGAAGGCGCCGGCGGCGAGCGTCGAGCCGACGGCCAATCCCAGGTGGTAGCGGCCGTGGGTCGCGGCCTGGGCGGTTTGCGCCTGCGCGGAGACGAGGAGCGGGTGGCGGCCGACCACGGGGATGGCGGAGGTGCCGACCTGCAAGCCGGGCAGCTCACGGCCCACGATCGCGGCCAGCGTGGGCGAGTCGTAGTCCATTCGCTGGCCGAACCACACCGACCCGATACCCAGCTCGTGGGCCGACCGGGCCTGGGCCACCACGGCGTCGACGTAGTTGTCCGCGTTCGTCGCGGCGAGCGCTATTCCGAGAGTCATGCCATGGGCAACCCCGCCGCGCGAACGACTGTTCCGGCAACGGGTGATGCAATCAGTTCGAGCGCAATGGTTTTCGCGATTGATCACGACACGTACCGTGGGCCGGCCCGCCCGCGGCCTCGAACGAGGTCGCGGGCGGTTCGCTGATCGGCGGCTCGACATCAGCCGGCCCGGATCCAGTTCGCCGCTTCGGGAAGATCGAGGCGGTGCTGCGCGCTTGTATCGTCCATGACGGCAACCGGGTCGGAGGACCATGTGAACCAGCAGAACTCGAATGGCTCGACCGTACTGTCGGTCGGATTGCATCCCAGCGCTGTGGATTACAGCAGGTATCCGCAGTTGACCGAGGAAATTCTGACCGCGCGTATCGCGGCCGGCGAGGCGGCGTTGCGCGCGGCCGGGTTCGATCTGGTGTCGTGTCAGCTGCCCGCGGATCCCGATGCGGCGGAAGCGGCGCTGCGCGAACACGTTGCGGGGCGGAGCTTCCGGGCGGCGATGATCGGTGCGGGGGTCCGCATGGCGGGCGAGCACACGCTGCTGTTCGAGCGGCTGATCAATACGCTGGCCGACGAGGTGCCCGGAATTCGGTTCTGTTTCAACACGTCACCGGAGACCACCATCGACGCACTGCGCCGGTGGGTGGAGCCGGGCGAGCGCTGACGGCTCGGTCCGGGCGTCAGTCGGCGGCGATCGCCTCGAAGGCGCCCGCCTGGTAGGAGCCGCCCTTGGTCCGGGTGATCACCGCGAGCCGGTTGGCGGCGTTGATCAGGGCGATGACGTACACGAGCGCGGCGGCCTGGTCCTCGTCGTAGTGTTTGCGGACCAGGGCCCACGTCTCGTCGGAGACACCGTGATTCGCGTCGGCGAGCCGGGTGCCCTCCTCGGTGAGGGCGAGGGCGGCCTGCTCGGGCTCGGTGAATACGGTGGTTTCGCGCCAGACGGCGACCAGGTTGATCCGGGTGGCCGATTCGCCGGCGGCGTCGAGCTCCTTGGTGTGGGCGTCGACGCAGAAGCCGCAGCCGTTGATCTGGCTGGCCCGCAGTTCCATCAGCTCCATCAGTGACTTCGGCAGGCCCGACTGGGTGATCGCCAGACCGACACCGGCGAACCGCTTGTTGAGCTTGGCGCCGACCGCGTTGGTGTTCAGGTCGATTCGGGGTTCCATCATGTGATCCTCACGTGCGGTTGTGCATTGGACGACCACAAGACGCCGGAAACCGCGCGCGCGTGACAGCATCGATCCTGTGAGGTGGGCCACGGCCCCGGACGACAGCGCCCGCGCCATCCGGAGATGACGCGGGCGGTGGCCACGCACGGCTACTTCGGTTCCGGGTGGGTGGTGGGGGTGTGGATGATGTCGAAGTACACGGTCTTGTCGTTGGCGTCCGGGTAGACGCGGTAGGTGAATTCCTTGTCGTTCAAGGTGATGATGTCGGTGACGCGACGGAACTTCTCCTGTCCCGCATCGTCTTTCGCGACGATGGTGCGGGTCTTGCCGTCGGCGGGGACCGACCAGTCACCGTGCATCTTCGGGGTGTCGTCGAGGTTGTACATGGTGAAGGTGCCGTCGGGCTTGAAGTAGGCGAAGCCGACGTAGTTCTTGACATTGTCGTCGGTCAGCGGCACCTGGTTGCCGTGGGCGTCGGTGGCGGAGGTGGTCTCCCAGGCGGTCGCGGCCAGCACGGCGGCGGGGGAACCGGGCGGGACGGCCATGGTGGCGGCCGCGGAGGTGGTCGGCTGGGCGGAGGTGGTGCTGGAGCTGGAATTGTCGTTGCTGCTGCACGCTCCGAGCGCACCGACCGCCGCGAGGGCCACGGCAAGAGTCGCGATCTTCTTCGTCATCTCTTTACCTGTCATCCGGCCCACTCTAGCTATCCGGGGGCAAGACCACGCTCAAGGAATCGCTGGCAGGATCGGACGGCCGCGGGCAGGTCCACGGCCTCGGGCGCGATCTGATACTGGGCCGCGATACCGCGCATCATGCCGGTCAGCACGACCGCGTCGGCCACCGGATCGAGGTCGGCGGCCACCGTCCCGTTGGCCTGCCCGGCCCGCAGGATCTGCGCGACGCCGCGGCGGAAGCGCTCGTCGTCGGTGGCGAAGACCGGACGCAGCGCTGCCTCGGAAGGCATTGCCGCGCCCCACATCACGAAGAAGGCGCGGCTGGTCCGGGGATGTCCGATCATGGCCATCAGATAGTCCTCCGCCAGCCGCGACAGCACCGCGATGAGGTCGAGTCCGGGCGCTGCCGGTTCGGCGGCGCCCGAGTCGCCGACGAACTGCGCCTGGATGCGCTGGGCGAGTTGATCGACCAGCGCCGCCTTGGTGCCGAAATGGTGGTTGGCCAATCCGCGGCTGTAACCCGCGAGTTGCCCCACATCGGCCAGTGAGGTCTGGTCGACGCCACGTTCGGCGAACAGCGACTCGGCCGCGTCCAGCAGCGCCTGACCGGCCTGGGCCGCGCGTTCGCGCTGGGTGCGGCGCGGGGGCGGGGCCGCGTCGCCCCCCTGCGCCATCCGCGCCACCGGTTTCCCGGTGGCCTGCGCCAGTGACCTCTCCGTGCGACCCGCCATGGCGCCACCCTAACTAGCCCAGTCGGGTACCGCCGTTGACGGGCACCACTTGCCCGGTCACATAGTTCGACAGCGGTGAGCACAGCCAGAAGATGACGTCGGCCGCCTCGCCGATGGTGCCGGTGCGCCCCAGCGAGACGAACGGCATCGGCCGCGCCGCGTAGATCTCGGCCTCGGTGGGCGGGACCTCCGGGTCCACCGTGATGCCCAACCGCTGAGCCTGCTTGGCGGGCATCCCGACCCGGATCTCGCGGCCGCCGGTGCGGATCACCTCGCGATCGGATTGTGGCTGCCCGAAACGGGTTTGGATGATCCCGAACGCGACCGCGTTGACGTTCACGTGCATCGGACCCCACTCCTGGGCCAGGGTGCGCGCCAGCCCGAGTACGCCCGCCTTGGCCGAGGCGTAGTTGGCCGCGCCGTCGAGCCCGAGCAGACCGGCCATGGAGGAGACCATCACCGTCTTGCGGTGCCGCGTGATCCCCTCGGCGGCGTCGGCCCGGTCGGCCGCGCGGAACACCGGTGCGCAGGCCCGGGCCAGGCGGAACGGCACCACCAGGTGGATGTCGAGCATGGCCTGGAACTGGTCGTCGGTCATGGCGTGGACACGCGAGTCCCACGCGTAACCCGCGTTGTTGACCACGATGTCGAGGCCACCGTACTCGGCTGTCGTGTAGGCGACGAGGTCGTCGCACGCGCCGGGCGCCACCAGGTCGGCGACGAAGGCTGCGGCGGTGCCCGGACCATAGGCGTCGTTGATGGCGGCCACCGCCTCGTCCGCCTTGTCCCGGTCGACATCGGCGACGACGACCTTGGCGCCATTGGCGGCCAGCAATGTCGACGTGGCGCCGCCGATTCCGCGCGAACCACCGGTGACGATCGCGACCTGCCCGGCCAGCAGGCCGCTCGCGAAACTCGGCTTGATCATGGTCAGCGTCCCTTCCAGACCGGCGGCCGCTTCTCGGCGAAGGCGCGCAGGCCTTCGCGCAGGTCCTCGGATTGGTGCAACTCGGTCAGGTAGATCAGTTGCTTCGTCCAGGCTTCGTCGTCGGTCCAGTTCTGGGAGTCGACGACGATCCGCTTGCTCGCCCGCACGGCCAGCGGCCCGGCGGCGCAGATGTCGCGGGCCAGGTCCAGTGCGCCGTCGACCGCCCCACCGGGCTCGGTGAGCCGGTTGATCAGTCCGAGTTCGGCGAACAGCGTGGCGTGCCAGGGCTTTCCGGTCAGGATCAACTCCATGGCCAGGTGATAGGGAATCCGCTTGGGGAGCCGGAAACATCCGCCGCCCATGGCCACCAGGGACCGCGCGGCCTCCGGCAGGCCCAGGGTGGCGGTACGCGAGGACACGATCAGATCGCAGGCCAGGCACAGTTCCAGGCCACCCGCGAGCGCGTGCCCCTCCACCGCGGCGATGATGGGTTTGACCGGCGGCCGGGCCATGATGCCGAAACCGCCGCGGCGTTCGGTGACACCCATATCGCCGGTGGCGGCGGCGATCAGATCCTGTCCGGCGGAGAACACCGAATCGGAACCGGTGAGCACCGCGCAGCGCAGCGCGTCGTCGGCTTCGTACCGGTCGATGACCGCTTCCAAAGCGCGGGCGGCCGCGCCGTCGAAGGCATTGCGGCGTTCGGGCCGGTTGATCCGGATGAGCAGGATCCGCTCGTCGATCACCTCGGTCCCGATGAGATCGGGCCGGTCAGACATTGCGTTCACGTCCTTCCCAATATGGTTGGCGCAGTTCGTTTTTCATGACCTTGCCCACCGGGTTGCGGGGCAGGTCGGTGACGAAGTCGAAGCGGCGGGGCCGTTTGTACCCGGCCAGCCGTCCTTCCAGATGGGCCAGCAGTTCGGCCTCGGTCGGCGCGGAATCCGGCGTCGCGACGATGTAGGCCAGCGGCTTCTCACCGAAATCGGCGTCGGGGATGCCGATCACGGCGGCATCGAGCACCCGCGGGTGTGTGACCAGAGCCTTCTCGATCTCGGCCGGATAGATGTTGACCCCGCCCGCGACGATCATGTCCTTGATCCGGTCGGTGATGAACAGGAAGCCCTCGGCGTCGAGGTAGCCGACATCGCCGGTGCGGTAGAAGCCGTCCTTGACCACGTCCTCGCCCAGCGGCGGACCGCCGAGATAGTTGCGCAGCACGATCGGCGTATTGACCGCGATCTCCCCGGGTTCCCCGGCGGACAGCCGATTCCAGTCCGCGTCGACGATGGCGATCTCGACCCCGTCGAACGGCAGGCCGCTGGTGCCCGGCCTGGCCAGCTGATGTTCCGGCGCGGTGTAGCTGATCATGCCGGGTTCGCTGGCGCCGTAGCTCTCCCACAGCACGTCGTCGCCGAAACGCTCGACCACCCATTCCTTCAGCGACTGCGGGACCGGCGCGGCACCGGTTCCGATGTGCCGCACCGAGGACAGGTCGTAGCGGTCGAGCACGTCGGCGGGCAGCTTCTGGATGCGCAGCAGCATGGTGGGAACCGCGATCCAGGACTGGATGCGATGCTCGTCGATGAGTCGCAGCGCCGCCTCCGCGTCGAACGGGTCCAGCGTCACCACGGTTCCGCCACCGCCGCAGGCCCGCATCGCGACCGCCGGTCCGGCACCGTGATGGATCGGCATCGTCAGCAGGGAGCGCACCGCGTCGGGCAATGGCGGGACGGACGCCACCGAGTGCAGATACCGCTGCAGGCGCTCCCGGTCGGTGATGGTGGCGGGATCGGTCGGCGGGACCCCGCGTGGGCGGCCGGTGGTTCCGGAGGTGTACAGCACCAGCTCGGGTCGCGCCGCGCCGAAACGCGCAGGGGCGGCGGCGGTTTCGAGCAGGTCCTCGTAGCGCACCCCGGGCGCGTCGGGGGTTTGGCCGACAGTGATCAGCACACCGAGCGCATCCGGATCCCATCCGGTGGCGTCGATGTCATTGCACGCCAGCCCTTTCGCGCCGCTGTCGCTCAGAATGTACAGCGCCTCCGCGGGGGTCAGCCGCCAGTTCACGGCCACCTGGGCAATGCCGAGCTTCTGCAGGGCACGCTGGATGACGAAGTACTCCGGCGCGAGCCGGAACCGGGTGCCGATCCGATCACCGCCGGTCAGCCCGCGCCGGGCCAGGCCTTCCGCGACCCGGTCGGCCGCGTCGTTCCATTCCCGATAGGTCAGCACGGCGCCGCCGCTGACCACCGCGGGCGCGTCCGGTCGATGGACGGCCCAGAACTCGGGGGATCCCTGGTCGGGCTGATTCACCATTCCTCCTCGCGGGCGAGCACGTGCACGGCGCAGACGGCGCCGACTCCGACCATGTGCGCCAAGCCGATTCGGGCGCCGGGGTGTTGCCGCGCCCCGGCCTCGCCGCGCAGCTGGACGGTCAGTTCCGCGATCTGCCCGACACCGGTCGGCCCGATCGGATGCCCCATGGACAGCAACCCGCCGGAGGTGTTGACCGCGATCTTGCCGCCGATATCGAAATCGCCCTGGGCCAGAGCGGCCGCGGCCCGGCCGGGCTCGCACGCCCCCATCGCCTCGAGATAGACGAGCTCCTCCACCGTGAAGGCGTCGTGCAGCTCGATCAGATCCACGTCGTCGATGCTCACGCCGGCCGCCCGCAACGCCTCGGCCGTGGTCTCGGCAGTCAGCGCGGCGTCGAAATTCTCGGTGCCGTAATAGGTTTCCGATCGCAGTGCCGAGGATCGCACCCGCACCGCACGATCCCGGTCCAGGCCGAGGTCCACGATGGCCCGTTCGGAGACGACGATGGCCGCGGCCGCGCCCTCCCCGATCGGGCAGCACTGCAGGCGGGTGAGTGCGCCGCTGAGGGCCGGCGGGGCCAGTACCTCCTCGAGCGTTCTGGCCGTGGTGCGCTGCGCGTTCGGATTGAGCGCCGCGTTGCGGCTGTTCTTCACCGCCACCCGCGCGATCTGTTCCGGCGTCGCGCCCGTCTCGTACATGTAGCGCGAGGCCAGCAGCGCGAAGTGCGAGACCGGCGGCAACCGATGACCGACCAGGTCTTCGATCCCGGCCGCTCGGGCGGGCATGGTGAGGTTGAGCGGCTTGTCGACGCCGACCGCGATGGCCACGTCGTGCAGGCCGGCGGCGACCTCACGGTAGGCCTGCCGGAAGGCGCTCGAGCCCGAGGCGGACGCGTTCTCCACCTGCGTCATCGGGATGCCGGTCGCACCCAGGTGCCGATACATCAAGCGCGACAACGCCATCGAGGTGGTGGCGGTGCCGGTATAGGCGGTTTGCACCTGGTCCCAGCGCAGGCCCGCGTCGGCGAGGGCCGCGCGGACCGCGGTGACGCCGAGCTCCGGATACGGTGCGCGACTGGGCTTCCGGTAGGGATGCAGCCCGACTCCGATGACCCATACCGGGCGCAGGTCAGCGCTCATGCGCGCACCTCGCTCCCGGCCGGGACGGCGGCGAAGGCGGGCTCGACCAGCTCGGCGTCATCGCGTCGCACCACCCGCCAGCGCGCGGCGACCCGATCGCCGATCCGCGGCACGGGCGATTCCGGGTCGGTCAGCGCGCGGATCAGCGGCCCCGCGTCGAGCACGATCTCCGCGACGGTGAACGGCGCCGCGCCCAGCGGGTCGACCCCCACCTCGGCGACCGCGAACACCACGCCTTCCGCGCGCAGGGTTCGCGCCCGCAGCCGGCCCTCCCCCACGCCGCACGTCTCACAGCCGAGCCCGATCGGCGGGAAGTACACCCGGCCGCACACCTCGCATTCGCAGCCGAGCAGCACCGGATCGTCCGGCAACGGGTCATAGAGCCTGGGGTTGACGGCAACGCGCATCGCGACCTCGCAACTTATTTGTTGAGCGTTCAGTAAGTGAGAAGGTAGCAGTGATCCCCGCCACCAGGAAGGGTCTTGCCGAATTCGCCCGCGGCGCGGGCGATCCGGCGCGTTCGGCCACCTCAGCGGGCCCGATAGGCCGAATCCGCCCGATCCCCGATTCCGTCGTTCGCGGATATTGCGAGGCCGGTCACAGCTGTGGCAGAGTGATCCCGGCAATATTGAGACTGAGTAGTCTCACAACTCGGGGATTCAGGGTGAGGAAGTGGGTCGATGAAGACCAGGCGACTGACCGGGCGGTTCGTACGCTTCGGGACGGTGTCCATCGCGACGCTGGTGGCGGCGGCATTCACGGTGGGGCCGGGACACGCCGATCCCGAAACACCGGCACTGCCGTCGATCGCGCCGGCGCGGGTACTGCCACTGCCGCCGGAACTCGATCCCGGCTTCTACAACCCGCCCGCCGACGTGATCGCCGCCGCCGCGCCCGGCGAGATCATCGCGGCCCGGCAGGTCAACCTCGGCAACTTCGGGCTCATCCCGCTGAACGTGGACGCCTGGCAGGTCTCCTACCGCTCCAACAACAGTCGCGATGAGGCCATCGGAGCGGTCGCCACCCTGATCAAGCCGCGCGGTACCGCACCCGCGCCGCGCAAGCTGCTCTCGGTCCAGATCGCCGAGGACTCCACGCAGGGCTACTGCAGTCCCTCCTATGCGCTGCAACACCTTTCGGCCGCGCCGTTCCTGGGTCAGATCGTCGCGCCCGCCGAATTCCTCTTCGCGCAGGCCGCGCTGCAGAAGGGGTTCGCGGTGGTGATCCCCGATCACGAGGGCCCGAATTCGGCGTACGCCGCCGGGCCGCTGGCCGGGCGGATCACCCTCGACGGCATTCGCGCCGCCACCTCCTTCGCGCCGCTCGGCGTGGGCGCGGGCGCGCCGACCGCGCTGTACGGCTACTCGGGCGGGTCGATGCCCACCATGCACGCCGCCGAGCTGCGCAAAACCTATGCGCCGGAACTGAATATCGTGGGCGCGGCCTCCGGCGGCACGGGCGCGGATCTGGGCGCGGCGCTGCTGATGGCCAACAATCAGGCCACCGCGGGCCTGGTGCTCGGAGCGGTCCTCGGGCTGTCCCGGGAGTACCCGGACTTCAGCGCGCTGCTGGACCAGAAGCTCAATCCGCTGGGCCAGCTGCTGCGCACGGTGAAAGCGCCGTTCTGCGTGCAGTACCAGACCGCGCTGCTGCCGTTCCTCAACATCACCGGCATGATCAACTCCCCCGATCCGCTCGCTGAACCCGCGGTCGCGGCGATGCTCGAGGACACCCGCCTGGGCAAGAGCCTGCCGGATATGCCGCTGTTCGTCTGGCACTCGCGGTGGGACGAGATCCTGCCGTTGCCCGCGGCCGACAAGCTGGTCGACACCTACTGCGCGCAACCCGGAGCCCAGGTCACCTACACCCGGGACTGGGCCGGCGAGCATGTCATCGGCGAGGTCTCCGGCGGACCGGCCGCGCTGCTGTGGCTGTTCGATCGCTTGAACGGTATTGGCGCGCAACCGGGCTGCTCCACCACCGATATGCCGTCCATGCTCGGCACCCCGGGCGAGCTGCAGACCCTGGGCGAGACGCTGGGTGAGACCTTCGCCTCATTCTTCGGCAAACCCATCGGATCCTGACCGGCCGATTCGGGTCATGGTGCGGTAACGAAAAATTCGCATAAGTAACACTCGGATCTCCGGTTACGACGTCTCCGTTTGTAGACGGCCCGCTCAGTCGCTGGGCCTGACGGTTCACTTGTCGGGGTGAAATGGGGATTCGGGTATGGATATTCGCGGGTTCGTGAAACGACATAGGATCGCATCGGCGGTCGCCGCGCCCGCGGTATTGGGTGTGGCGGCCGCGGTGGCGGCCACTTATGCGCTGACGTCACCGGATTCGAGGCAGGCCGATCCGGCGCTGACCTCGTCGGTCACCGAATGCCATGACATGGTGACCATCTCGGTGGCCGGGCGCAACGATTCGCCGCAGTCCGGCACCACCAAGATGCTGGTCGACGCGAACGGCAACGAACTGCCCGCGGCCCTGTCCGACGATTACCAGAGCCACTGGGTGGACCCGGTGGTGAACGCCCCCGGCGGCTCGGTCGACTCCAATTCGTATTCGGCCGTCTATATCTCCTATCCCGCGAACCTGAACAGCTACGAGGACGCCGTCAATACCGGTGTCGCCAATACCGAGCAGGTCATGCGGGATATCTCCGCGGCCTGCCCCAACACCAAGTACGCGATCGTCGGCTATTCCGAGGGCGCGGACGTGGTGCGGCGGGTGGCCATGCAGATCGGCCACCAGACCGCCGGTGCGGACGGCAAGTACGGGATCGTGGATCCCGGCAATGTCGCGGGCGTCGTCATCCTCGCCGACGCGGGCCGCACCGCCGGGGAGGGACCGTTCCCGGGCGCGAAGGACCCGAGCCGCCCGGACAACTTCGACCAGAGCTACCAGACCGGCAAGCAGGTCGCGGGCGGACAGGGCGCGCTGCCCGACCAGGCCGGTGACTTCGGCGCGCTGAACGGCCGCATCGCCTCCTTCTGCTCCGACGGCGACCTCACCTGCGCCGCGCCGAAGAACATCTCCCTGCTGCAGCTCGCCATCAATGTCGGCCGCCAGATCAACGCCGACCAGATGCAGAACGAGGGCCTCAACCCGACCACCGGCATCGACGTCGCGGTCGTGCTGGGCAAGATCGCGGGCGACGCCTTCGGCGACATCGCGCACAACCCGGGCTGGTGGACCAGCAAGGAGACCTTCCTCGACGTGCTGCTCAAGGTGTCGCAGCCGGGCTACAAGCCGAACCAGCAGAACGCGACGCCGGTGGCCGCGGACAATATCGCCGCCGAGAACATGTCGCCGCTGGCGTACCTGCCGCAGAAGGTCTTCAACGAGGTCATCGGGCTGATCACCACCAACCAGAACACCATCCCGGTGATCATGAACGACCCGTACAACCTGACCCTGGGCCCGAACGGCACCGGCCACCACTTCGACTACTGGCACGACTCCAACCCGGACAACGGCAAGCCCGTCAGCTCCGCCGAGTACGCCGCCGCCTGGCTCACCGAACTGGCCAAGCAGGCCCAGGCCCACCAGCTCGACCCGAAGACGCTGACCTCCACCCCGGCCCCGACCACCACGTCGAAGGCCCCGGCCGCGCTGGCCGCCGCCCCCAAGTCCGGCGAGCCCACCACCACTCCCGCGACCGGAACCACGACGACCACCGCCCAGGCCCCGGCCGCCACCACCACGACACCCCCGGCCACCACGACGGTCGCCCCGGACACCGCCACCGCGCCGGTCACCACCACTCCCCCGGTGACCACCACCACGACGGTTCCGGCCACCACCCCGGTCGTCACCACCACCACGGCGGCGCCGACCACCACGCCCACGAACTGAGAACAACCCATGCGCGCCCTGGCATCTACGTATGCCAGGGCGCGCACTGGTTTCGTAACGGTCGGGGTAACTCGTCGGGTACGTCCGCAATCGGTTCGGCACCCACCGTCGGCACGGGTGCGCGGCCAGCGACGGCTCCCAGCCGCCCGCTGAAGGCCCGGGGAGGCGGGTCAGCGAATGGTGAACCACACCAAGCTGCCCAGCCCGGCGATCAAGCAGTAGACGGCGAACGGGGTCAGGGTCTTGGTCTCGAAATACGCGGTCAGGAACTTGACCGAGATGTAGGACAGCACGCCCGCGACCACGCTGCCCGCCAGGGCGGGACCGAGGATGGCGTGGTTCTCGGGCTTGAACAGCTCCGGCGTCTTCAGCACCCCGGCCGCCAGGATGACCGGGGTGGCCAGCAGGAACGCGAAGCGGGCGGCGTCCTCGTGGCGCATGCCCCGGAACAGGCCCGCCACGATGGTGCTGCCGGAGCGGCTGATGCCCGGGAAGAGCGCGGCGATCTGGGCCGATCCGATCAGGGTGGCGTCACGCAGGGTCAGACGGGACAGGCGCACATCCGAGGCGCGGTCCGGGTCGGTCGTCGGCAGCACGATGGTGTCCTCCATGGACAGGTCCCGGGTGCGGCCGGTGGGGCTGGAGAACACGAAATCGGTTTCGGGCTCACGCTTGCGCATGATCTCCGCGGACAGCAGCACGAAACCGTTGATCGCCAGGAAGATCGAGGTGGGTATGGGCGTGCCGAGATAGTGGCGCACGATCTTCTCCAGCAGCAGGCCGGCGAGGCCCACCGGGACCGTCGCGACCATGAGCAGCACGCCCAATCGCGCTTCGGGAGTACGGATCTCGCGGGTCAGCGCCACGTCCCAGAGACCGCGCAGGATGCGCACCCAGTCCCGCCAGAAGAAGATGACCAGGGCCAGCGCGGTGGCGACGTGCATGGCCACCAGCAGCGCCAGGTACGGGGAATCCTTGGCGGACATGCTCAGATCCTCGGCCCACTGCCCGCCGACCCAGGCCGGGAGCAGGATGCTGTGGCCCAGACTGGAGACCGGGAACAGCTCGCTCACCCCTTGCAGCGCGCCGACGACGATCGATTCCAGGTAGCTGATGGCCATTCGAATTCCTGTCGGGCGGCGGTGCGGGGATCCGAACCCCCCGATGGCGCCGGGGCAGCTCGCCTGGCGAGGCTACCGGAACCAATCGAATTGCGCGGCGCGGCGTCCGGCCGCGTGGAATACTTCGGCGATATGCAGTACAGGGGATTCGGCAATCCCGATGTCGGCGAGGATCCCGAGTTAGCTCAGGCCCGCATCTTCCTGGACGAATTGGAAAGGCATGTAGTCAAACTGACGCGGCGATTACAAACCGCGCCCACCGCGGAAGCCCGGCAAACGATCTCGGCCGAACTTTCCACGGTGCGCAAGTATGTCGATCGCATTCACCGCAGATTTCCCGGCATCGCCGTCCCTCAGTGATCGAGGCGCGGCCGCCAGCGTTCGGCGGAGCGGACCATGTCCAGGCCCACCCGTTCGAGATAGTCGCCCATGCCCAGCAACCGCAGCCCGGCGGGCGTGGCCTTACCGAGCGCGTCCGCGCCGTGCCGGGCCTGGGCCGCCAGCCGCTCGTTGACCTGTGCACCGGCGAGAGTGGTTCGGTACCAAGCGGATTCGTCGAGCACGTAGCGGTCGCGGCGGGTCCCCGGATCCCGGTCGCGGCGGATCAGCGCCCGCTCCTCGAGCCGGCCCACCGCCGCGGACACCGTGGCCGGGCTCACCCGCAACTGGGCCGCCAGCTCGGCCGCGGTCAGACTGCCCGAGTCCGCGGCATACAGCCGGGCCAGCACCGCCGCGGCCATACGCGGCATCCCGAATTGCGCGAACAGTAGCGCGAAACGGTCGCTCAGCTCGGCCAGCAGCACGGGATCGCGGCCGTATTCGTCGACGCCGGAGGGCTTCTCGGCGGGTTTGGGTCGCGGCGTGCGGCGGCGCGAACGCACCGCGGTGGCGGCCTGCGCCAGTTCCGCGCGGTAGCGGCCCGGACCGCCGTTGCGGGTCACCTCGCGGCTCACGGTGGAGGTCGGCCGGGACAGGCGGCGGGCGATCTCGGCGTAACCGAGGCCCCGGGCCAGACCGGCGGCGATGAGGCGGCGGTCATCGGGGCTGAGTCTTCCTCCGGGCACGGAGCGGCTCCTTCATCAGAGGCCGCCGAGGCGGCGCGGCACCACCCTATTGCAACACGAAAACCGCCCGGGCGGGCGCCGCCCATGATCATCGTGACCTTCGAAAACCCTTGGCACACTTGCGTTATCCGATTCGATACGGCATTCGGTCGTCAACCCGATTGGGAACGCAACGTAGCGTTCGCCATCGGTCGAACAGCCCGCGCCTCACCATCCGGTCAGATCCGCCAGCACCGTGAAGTCCATGATGTCCGCGCCCGCCAGAAACACCGGCTGCGTGGTGTGCGCCCCGCGCACCCGCACCTCACCGCGCGGGCCGCCGTAACTCACCGTCGCCGCCCCGCGCTCGATCAGCCGCACATCCAGACTGTGCGCCGCCTCCGCCAGCGAGGCGAACAACAACAAGCCCTCGTAACAGGATTCGCCGATATTGTTCAGCGCCGGAGCCAGCTGACCGAACCGGGCGGTGTACCGGCTGCCGAACGCCATCCCCGCCCGCGACACCAGGCTCTCGAAATAGCCACTGGCGGTGAACAATCCGCGCGCGCTGTCCGGACCACCCGCGTAGAGCACGTCCTCGCCGATCATCATGCTCAGCCGCAGGCGACTCTCGTCCAGTCCGGCCGCCGCGAAGGCCTGATTGAAGGCCGCGCAGTCCGCGCCGACCATGAACAGCAGCACGCCCTCGGCGGGCGAGGTGCGGATCAGGTCCAGGGCGGCGGTGAAATCCCGGCCGCCCAGCGGCAGGAAGACCTCCCCGACCACGTCGATATCGCTCGAATTCGCGAATTCCCACGTGACCCGGGCTGTTTCACGCGGCCAGACATAGTCGTTGCCGACGATGCACCAGCGGCGCACGCCCAGTTCGGACCGGAACCAGCGCAGCGCGGGGAACAACTGCTGATCCGGGGTCTCCCCGACCATGTAGACGCCGTCGGAGTCCTCGCCGCCCTCGTAGAAGGTGGTGTAGATGTAGGGCACCCGGCCCGCGGTGTACGGGGTGATGGCCTTACGCGCGTTCGACAGGTGCCAGCCGACCACGCCATCGATCATGCCGCGGCTCACCATCCGGTCGATCCGCGCGGCCAGCACCGGCGGCGGCGCGCCCGCGTCCACCGGATGCAACCGGACCGGGCGGCCCAGGATCCCGCCCATCGCGTTGATGTCCTCGACCGCCAGCGTCGCGCACGCCTCACAGGAGGGCCCGAAGATGCCGGCCGAACCGCTCATCGGGACGACCAGGGCCAGGTCCACCGTCGTCCGGCGCGACCCGAACTCACGTGGGTTCATCGATCCTCACCGCCGTCCGAATGCCCACGGATCCGCCCGCCCGTCCACCCGGGACCGCGCGGTGCGAGACGAAGGGGCACGATAGCACCGTGAACAGTCCTGACGCGCGCGAGCTCATGCTGCTCGCCGGTGAGCGCACCATCGCCGAACGCGGGCCGGACGTGGCCCTGCGCGATATCGCGGTGGCGGCGGGACAACGCAACAACTCCGCGGTCCACTATCACTTCGGTTCCCGGGACGGACTCATCGCCGCCATTATCGAACGCCATCAGCCGGCATTGGAATCCCGGCGAACCGAACTGCTCGCCGAACACGAGGCCTCGGGAGCCCCGGACAGCGTCGCGGCGCTGGTCGCCATTCTGGTGCGGCCCATGTTCGACGTGCCGTACGCCGAGGGCTCGACGCACTACGCGCGGTTCCTGGAGCAGGCCCGCGCCCATCCCGCGGTCACCGGACCCAATCTCAACGAAAAGCGTTGGCAGACAACAAGAGTGCTCGTCGCCAGGCTGTATCACGCACTGGCGGAACTGACTCCGGCGCAACGCCGGTACCGATTGCAGGCCATGACCACGGTCATGTTCGCCCTGCTCGCCGACTACGAGCGCTACGTGCTGCCCACCGAGGTCGAGCGCGACGACGTCCGTAACAGCATCATCGCCATGATCGTCGGACTACTCAGCGAACCGGTGGACCACGGCGGTCAGGAGGCCGGCGTCCCGGCGTCCGGATCCGAACCACCCGGCACCTCGTAGTCTCGGGCGGTTCACTGGAAGCGCCGCGCTCCGGTCACCGGCATGTTCGACAGCGGCGAGACCTTCACACCGGAACCGTAGTCGCTGGCGTGAATGATCTTTCCGTCACCGAGGTACATCGCCGAGTGGCCGCCGCCGTAGTAAGAGACCAGATCGCCCGGCTCCAATTCGTCGACCGTGACCGGGGTTCCGGCGGCGAGCTGCGAATAGCTCGTGCGCGGCAGTTCCACGCCCGCCTCCCGATACGACCACTGCACGAGACCGGAGCAGTCGAAGGAGTCCGGGCCATTGCCGCCCATGCGGTAGTTCGCGCCGAGCTTGGTGCGGGCCGCCTCGATCGCGCGCTCGCCCGCCGTCTTCGGCATCGCCGCGGGCACCGGGGTGCGGGTGACGACGGAATCGGTCACGCCGGGGATGCCGGTCAGCGGGGGCAGGGCGGCGGGCACCACGAAAGTACCGAGGCCGGCGATCGACACCGTGCGCGATTCCGGCGCGGGGGTCTGGGCGGCGGTCGGGGTGGCGACGGCCGGAGGCGCCACGGCCGGGGCCACGATCGCCGGGCGCAGCGGCTCCGGGACCAGTGACTCCACCGACGCCGGGGCGGGCATCGTGTCGGCCGGGGCGATGATGATGTGCTGGGGCGCCACCGTCATGCGGGTCGCGTCCGGCTCATCGTTCGCCGATTCCGGCGCGGGGGTAGCGGTTCCGGCCGCGGGGGGCAGGATTCCGATCGCGGGGGTCACCCGGCCGAGCGGGGCGGCGATCTCATCCGGGATATCGATCGCCCCGATACCGGGGATCGTCACCGGCGCCGCCTGCGCCTGGCCCGCCGCGAAGAAGAGGGCGACTCCCACGGCTGCCGCACCGAGGACTCCTGTCACCAGGGTCCGCAGGCTCAGCCGCGGAAGTAATCGAACCTTCTGTCTGTCACCGTTGCTTTCCATGAGCGGTCGTCCTCCGATCAGCCGTGAGAGCTATCCGGTTTCCGTCCATCACGCGCAATTTCGGTCTTGCCAGCAGATCCGAGAATGCATATTTCGCCGGAAGGTCAGGGGTGGCAACGAATGACATGCGTGTTATTCATTACGAAACGGTAACCATTGACGGCTGTGTCCAATTGGACACAGCCGGTTTCAACCAATTCGACTCCCCCACGCGAGCCTGCGCGGGCGCGTCGCGCGCGCGTGTGAAACTGATCCACGGAAGCTGCCCTCCCCATCAACAGGAGGTTGATCGATGACCAAATCCCCTGCGCTAGGCAACCTTCCCGAGCCACTGGTGGTCACGCTCGGGAATCTCAAAGGAGGCGTGGGCAAGACGACCTCCGCTTTCTTCCTCGCCTCGTATTTCGCTACCGCACACGAACTTCGAGTGCTGGTGATCGACGCCGACCCGCTGAGCCAGACCGGATACTCCTGGTATCGGCGACTACAGAAGGCCGAGGTCGACATTCCCTTCGAATTGCTCGCCTTCCCGTCGCGGCACGTGAATGACTGCATCACCGACAATTCCGCGAACTACGACGTGATCATCGTCGACGCCGGCGGTGAATCGGCCGACATCTTCAAGGCCGCCGTTCCCGTCAGCGACGAACTCGTCCTCGTCACCAGCGTCAGCCCGTCCGAGGTCAAACGCGTGCCCAGTACCTACCGCGCCGCCGAGGAAGCGGCCGCCGAATACGAGAAGGCCATTCGCGTGCGCGTACTCATGACCAAGGTTCCGGTCACCATGAAGAACGGCGTCAATGTGTCCACCGAATACCGCACGCAGCGCGGCAATCTCGAGGACGCGGGCTATGACGTCTTCGACTCCTACGTCAGCGCCTGGAAGTGGTATCGGGAGGCCGCCGACGGCGAAGTCGGCGACGGCGCCGAGAACCCGATCGAGGATCTCGGCGAATACCGGGCCGTCGGCGACGAACTGGTGCGCGACTACATCGAGGCCCGCGTCCCGGCGGAGGTGTCGGCCTGATGCCGCCCCAGCGCAGAAAGACCTCCATCGGCGGCGGCCTCGGTCGCAACCCGCTCTCCGACGAGGCCGAGCACACTCCCCCGGTGTCCCCGCTGCGTGACGCCAAATGGCCGCGCACACCGAAACTCTCGGCGGCCGCCACCACCGTCCTCATGGCGCCGGCCGCGCCCGCGGCGTCCTCGGCGGAACCGGTGACACCCGCCGCCGCGGCGACCGCCATCCTGGCACCCGAGACGGTGGCCGAGCCCGCGCCGGCTCGACCGGTCGCACCCACGCCGAAGAGCCCGGCCGCACCACAGGTTCCAGCGGGGCCGAAAGTCCTGACGGCGCCGGAAGTCCCGGCCGCCGCACCGGAGCCGATGTCCCGCGAGGTCACTCCGGCAGCGGCCGCGCCCAGCGTGCTGGATCTGCCGCTGCCCACCGCGGGCGGCGAGGGGCCGCTCAGCCGCAGCGAGTCCGATCAGCTCGAGGTGTGCGAATCCTCCATCGACGCGCTGCGGGTGGCCTTCTGGACCGCGGGGCGCGCCCTGCAGATCGTGCGCGACGGCCGGCTCTACCGCGCCGACCACGCCACCTTCGACGAGTACGTGGAGAAGCGGTGGGACATGCAACGGTCCTACGCGCACAAGCTGATCCGGGCCTGGCCGCTCGCCGCGCGCCTGCACCCGGTCGCGCCCGCCCTCAACGAGGGCCAGATCCGCGAGCTGCTGCCGGTGGCCGCGGCCTACGGCGAGGACGCGGCGGTCACCGTGTACACCACGCTGGCCGCCGACGTGAAGGTCACCGCGGGCAAACTCCGCGAAGCGGTCGCGGTACTGCCCGACGACTACGACGAGGGCGCGGTCGTGCAGCGGCTGCGCGCGTGGCTGCGCGGCGACCTGACCGAGGAGCAGCCGGCCACCGCCGACGTGTTCAGCGCGGTCGAGTCCCGGCTCACCGCCCTCACCCAGAAGGTGGTGAAGGGCTCCGGTGACCATCCGGTGGCGGCCCGCGAATTCGCGGCCAAACTCCGGACGCTTGCCGAACTCATCGAGCGCCAGATCCCGGTGACCGGTCGAATGCCGGACGCGGAATAGCTCGCGACAGCACCCGCCGAAAGGGCCCGGCCGAAAGCCGGGCCCTTTCACTGTAATAGCGAAAACCTATTCAATATCGCTGGCGACGACTCCGATGACGGCCCGGATATGCGAGAAGGGCTCCCCGTTGGCCGGGGAGCCCTTCTCGGTGCGGTTCGGGTTATTCGCCTACCGCGCGGCGTTCGCGGGCGCCGGTGGCGCGCTGACGGGTGGCGCGGGCCTCGGCGGCGTCGAAGAGGTCGAGGTGTTCGAAGAACGGGTCCTCGTCGTCGGGTTCGACCAGGACGGAACGGCGCAGCTGGGTGCGGGTCTCGTCGCGGTCGGGGCGGGGACGTTCGCGGGTGCGGCGCTGGTCCTCGGCCTCGGCGTCGGTGGGCTTGCGGGCCGCGCGGGCGGCGCGGCGGCGGCGGATGTCCTCCTCGAGGCGAACCTGCTTGCGTAGGTAGGCCAGGTAGGCGATCAGCACGGTGCCCGACAGCGCCGCGAGCCACCACAGGATCGAGGAGATGGCCAGGCCGGAGGCGGCGAACAGCAGGACCGCGAGCACCAGGCCCAGGACCGCGCGCTGGCGGAAGGTGTAGCGGGCCGCGCGGGCGACGGCGTCGGCCTCGGGGTCGAATCCGCCCCGACCGCGCCGGGACGGCACGAAATCCTCGTCCTCGTCGTCGGATTCGAGTTCCGGCTCCGGTTCGGGTTCGCGCAGGGCGGGGGCGCGGGAGACCCGCTTGCGGGGTTCGGCCGCCGTCGCGTCGACTTCCGGCTCAGTGTCGTCGGTCTCGGCCGCGGCATCCACGGTCTCGGATTCTGTCTCATCCGTGGCGGTTTCGGGGTCGGTCTCCGATTCCGCCGCGGTGGGCTCGGATTCGGCGGCGGCCGCGTCGTCGGTGTCCTCCGCCTCGGCCGAATCCGTCTCGGGCTCCGGCAGTTCGGCGCTCATCGCGGTGACGACCTCGGCCTTGTCGGCTACGGTTGCTGCCGTCGCGGCCGCGGACGCGGCGGTGATGGCTTCCGGTTCGGCGGGGCTGTCGTCCGATCTGGTCATCCGATCCTCCGGATCCTCGCTCGGGTGAAGCTTTCTGCGAACCGGCACGTAGTCCGGGTCGGTGTCATGTCCGGTCGCCGGACCTTTCCTGGTGCTTCGCTTGGCACCACCGCGATGCAACACTCGTGTCGAGAGGGCGGCGTCGGTGTGCTGCCGGATGCGGGGATGGCGATTGGCCAGCATCGGGAAGAGCACGAAGACCCAGAGCACCACCAAGCCGATCCACAAGATCGAATTCGGCATTGGCCCTTACACCTCCGTCCCGCCCTGTTGTCTGTCCCTTCTGATCGGAAAACAGACGCACCACCGACGTGCGTAGGTTAATTCCACACCGTGGGTATTCCCCTCAGGCGCGCCGACCACACACGCAACACTAGTCACACGAATTCGGTCGCGAAAACTCTCACACGCCGCGCTCAGCGAGTTATCAGGCTTTGCTGGCGCGCCCCGCGCGAATCAGCCTGTCCACCACGGTCCCCGAGACCTCCTCGACCGTCATACCGACCAGCAGGTGATCCCGCCACGCGCCGTCCACGTCGAGATAGCGCTGCAGCATGCCCTCCTCGCGGAAACCGACATTGCGCAGAACCGCCTGACTGGCAAGGTTTTCCGGCCGCACCGTGGCCTCCACCCGGTGCAGGCCCACCTCCCCGAAGCAGTGGTCCAGGCCCAGCGCCAGCGCCGCGGTGGCCACGCCCTGCCCGGCCAGCTCGCTCGACACCCAGTAGCCGATCCACGCCGAACGCAACGCGCCGCGCACGATATTGCCCACCGTGAGCTGACCGCTGAACTGGCCGTCCACCTCGATGACGAACGGAATCATCGCGCCGCGCCGCGCCTCGGCCTTCAACGCCGACCACAGCGCGGGCCAATTGCTGGAATGGTTACGCGCCTCCCACGGACCGCGGCCGGTGGGCTCCCACTTCTCCAGATAGTCCTTGTCCCGGACCCGGATCCGGCCCCAGGCGGACGCGTCCCGCAGGCGGATCGGCCGCAATGTGACCGTGCCCGCCGCGACCCGCACCGGCCCCAGATGCGCCGGCCAGCCCGGATGCTGAACCGAACGAAAGACGTTCATCTCCACGCCTCACCCACGCTGAGCCAGGAACGCGACCTGGACCTCGTCCCCGGTACGTACCTCGGTGGTCTCGGGGTCGATCACGATGAGACTGTTGGCCTCGGCCATGGTGGCCAGCAGATGCGAGGACGCCCCGTTCGGGCCGCCCAGCGGCTGCACCAGGTAGTCGCCGGTCTGCTCGTCGCGCATGAGCTGCGCGCGCAGATAGCCGCGGCGGCCCGGAATCGAGGCGATCGGCAGGATGGTGCGCGCCCGCACCATGCGCCGCATGGGGTGGCGGCGGCCCAGCGCGATCCGGATCAGCGGCCGCACCATGACCTCGAAAACCACCAGCGCGCCAACCGGATTCGCGGGTAGCAGGAAGGTCGGCACCTCGTCGCGGCCCAGCAGGCCGAAACCCTGCACCGAACCGGGATGCATGCCGACCCGGGTGATCTCCAGCTCGCCGAGCCCCTCGAGCGCCTCGCGCACCTGCTCCGACGCCCAGCCGCCGACCGCGCCCGCGATCACCACCACCTCGGAGCGGACCAGCTGGCCCTCCACCACGTCCCGCAGTCGCTTCGGATCGGCGCTCACGATGCCCACCCGGTTCACGTCCGCGCCCGCGTCGCGCGCGGCGGCGGCCAGGGCGTAGGAGTTCACGTCGTAGACCTGGCCGGGACCGGGCGTGCGGTCGATGTCGACCAGCTCGCCGCCCACCGACAGCACCGACAGTCGAGGCCGCGGATGCACCAGCACCTTGTCCTTGCCGACCGCGGCCAGCAGGCCCACCTGGGCCGGGCCGATGATGGTGCCCGCGCGCACGGCCAGATCGCCGGGCTGCACGTCGTCGCCGATGCGGCGCACGTAGTCGCCGGAGCGGACCGCCTCGTAGACCTTCACCCGGGCGCGGCCGCCGTCGGTGTTCTCCAGCGGCAGCACGGCGTCGGCGAGGGTGGGCAGCGGCGCGCCGGTGTCCACCCGCACGGTCTGGCGGGGCTGCAGGCGGATCGGCTGGCGCGAACCCGCCGCCACCTCACCCACCACCGGCAGGCTCAGGAGCACCGAATTGCCATCCTCGTCACGGATATTCGCGCCCGCGCCGGCCACATCCACACTGCGCACGGCGTATCCGTCGATGGCGGCCTGATCGAAGCCCGGCAGCGGGCGCTCGGTGACCACATCCTCGGCGCACAGCAAACCCTGTGCCTCGCTGATCGCGACCCGGACCGGCCGTGGGGCCACGGCCGCGGCGGTCACCTTGATCTGCTGATCCTCAACCGAGCGCATGCCGCCCTTCCGTTGTCGCGCCTGCTCCTCGCCTCATTCGCATGCGGTCAGCTGCGGATTCCAGTCCGGACCGAGCCGCTGCTCGAGCCACTCGCGCAGGGCGGGACCGTATTCCTCGCGTTCCAGAGCGAAATCGACCGCAGCACGAAGATAACCGCCCGGGTTGCCCAGATCGTGCCGCGACCCACGATGCACTACGACATGAACCGGGTGGCCCTCGGCGATCAGCAGCGCGATGGCGTCGGTCAGCTGCAGTTCGCCGCCCGCGCCGGGGGTGATGCGACGCAGCGCGTCGAAGATGGCGCGGTCCAACAGGTATCGCCCGGCCGCGGTGAAGGTGGACGGCGCCTCGTGCACCGCCGGCTTCTCCACCATGCCGTTGACCTTGAGCACGTCGCACGGGCCGCCGGGCAGTTCCTCCACGTCGAAGACGCCGTAGGCGCTGACCTCTTCCTTCGGCACGTCGATGGCGCACAGCACCGAACCGCCGTAGGTGTCGCGCACGTTCGCCATCAGCTCCAGCACGCCGCCGGGCAGCACGAGGTCATCGGGCAGCAGCACCGCGATGGCGGTCTCGTCGGCGTCGAGCGCCGATTCCGCCTGCGCCACCGCGTGACCCAGGCCCAGCGGCTCCTCCTGCACCACCGAGGTGACGTCGAGCAGGGCGGGGGCCTTGCGCACCTTCTCCAGCAGATGGAACTTGCCGCGCTCGGCGAGGGTGCTCTCCAGTACCAGGTCCTCGACGAAATGCGCGACCACGCCGTCTTTTCCGGGCGAGGTCACGATCACCAGCCGATTGGCGCCGGACTCCGCGGCCTCGGCGGCGACCAATTCGATGCCCGGGGTGTCGACCACCGGCAGCAACTCCTTGGGAACCGTCTTGGTCGCGGGCAGGAACCTGGTGCCGAGCCCGGCCGCGGGGACCACCGCGGTGCGGAAGCACGACTCGGTTCCGCCGCCAGTAGCTGTCATGAATTTCACCCTATCCATCCGTCATATGCCCGAGAGTGGCTCGTGGCCGCCTCGATATCCCCGAGAGCCTAAGGGGCGAGGACGGCGGGAGCGCACCGAACGCCGGACCGAGGGCGCTCTCACCGACCGACCCGTTCTTTTCATTTGGCGTTCGTCGCACTGTGACCTCCCTCGTACCCACTGGTTGTTGACTGACACCCATGACCGATCGTGAGGATTCCCACAACCCCGATTCCACGCCGGACAACCCCGACGCGCCTATCGTCAAGTCCCCCGGCGCCGACCGCGGCGTGAGCCGCCGCCGACTGTTCGGCGCCTCCGCCATCGCGGGCCTGGCCGGACTGGCCGCCGGGGCGGGC
>NZ_JBSGCY010000037.1:0-48479 GCF_053602115.1 Nocardia sp. NPDC004582
GTGCGTTCGGCGCCGGCCTGGTCGACCAGGGTGAGCGCCCGCCGGACCGCGCGCACGTCACCGTCGCGTTCCTCGGCGTGCGAGCGGACCGTGGTGGTGAGCTGGTCGCCGCGCGCGGATTCCGGCAGCGCGGCCCAGGCGATACCGGCTTCCTCTGCGACCGAACGCAATTCGTCCTCGCCGCGCGCGAGCGCGGAGGCGGCATGGGCGACCGCGGCCTGCGCGCGCTCGGCTTCCTCGAGCCGCTGGTCCACGGTCTGACGCGATTTCAGCGCCTTGTCGTGGTGCACGGCCGCGGAGGTCTCCAGCCGGCGCACCGCGTCGGCGAGGTCGTCGAGCTGCTGTTTGCCCTCGTAGGCGCTGGAGCGCTGCAGGGTCTCGCGGTCGGCCAGGGCCTGTTCGTAGGCGCGGTCGGCGTCCTCGGCGCGGGTCTCGGCGGCGGCGCGTTCGGTGTCGCGGCGGGTGCGCAGGGCGGCCGCGGCGTGCAGGGCGGTGCCGGCGTGGGTGACCGTGTCCAGGCGCGCCCGCACCTGGTCGACGTCCGTCTTCGCCTGTACGGCCAGGTATTTCCGGTAGACGGTGACGAAATCGCGGGTCGCGGTGTCGGCCTGGACCAGACCCTCGAGGGTGCGCCCGACCTCCTCCATATCGCTGAAGGAGCGGGCGGCATCGAGGATCAGCTGTTCGTCGAGCGGGCGCAGGCCGTCGGTGAGCGCCTGCGAGAGTCCGCGCGGGTCCAGGTTCTTGGCCAGCTGCGGGCGGCGCAGCGTCAGGATCAGATTGATGAGCTGGTCGTAGCGCTGCTGCCCGAGCCCGAACATGCGGGCGTCGATGGCCGCCCGGTACTCGACCGGCCGGTCCACGATGGCATCGGAGCCGATCTGCTCGGCCAGCTGCTTGCGGGTCAGCGGCCGGTCGTCGGGACCCAGCAGCGAGAAGTCCACGCCGACCCGGCCGTCGGCGACGAAGTACCAGCGGGTCACCTTGTCGTTGGAGCGGGTGGCGCGCATGCCGATACCGATGGTGACAGTCTCGGGGGAGTCCCAGGCGCCGCGCGCGAACTCCATCCACACATACGAGTACGCCGATTCCTGCTTGCGGTAGAGCAGGTTCGACTTCATGGTGCGTTCCTCGCCCGCGAACGGGTTGAGCCGGCGCGGCTCGATGCGGCCGTCCAGCACGAACGGGAACAGCACCTCGAGGGCCTTGGTCTTGCCGGAGCCGTTGGGGCCACGCAGCACCAGGCGGCCGTCGGCGAAGCAGAATTCCTGGTCGCGGTAGTCCCAGAGGTTGATGATGCCCGCCCGGGTCGGGACGAAGCGCACTCCACCGTGAATGTGGTCGGCCATCAGTTCCCGGATCCCTTCGCTGTGCTGTCGGACGGCGCGTCGTCGGCGCCGAGTTCGGTGGGGGAGAGGAACAATTCGGACTCCGCGCGGGTGCGGATGGTCACGATCGCGCCCCGGTAGCGGGCCAGCGCGGGCAGGATGAGCAGCCCGCCGTCGACCAGCTCCACCAGGCGTAGCCGTTCCAGCAGCGACACCACCTCGCCGGTGAGGCCCGCGACATCGGCCTGCCACTGCGCGGCGAAGGTATTGCCGTAGCGGTCGGTCAGCATCTTCACGGTGTCGCGGATCCACGACGATTCCAGGAACGGGAAGTCCGGGATCTCGGGCTCCGCGGCGGGCTCGTCCGAATCCTCCTGGGCGCCGAAGACATCCAGGGGATCGGCCAGCGGCGCGAAGACGGTGGTGACGGGGATCGCGCTGTCGAGCTGTTCCACCAGATCGGTGTACGGGCGCTGCGGGCGCGGCCTGCGCTCGACCGGATTGTCGATGTCGAGGACCAGGTCCGCGATCTCACCCGCCAGCAGCAGCGCCACCTGGGCCAGGGTGCCGGTGCCCGGGAACCGCACATCGGAGAGCCGGCCCGAACTGTCGATCAGCGCAACGCCTTCCGCGCGCCGCTCGGCCCGCAGCCCGGTCAGGTACTCGACCTCGGTGACGAGTTTCTCCTGCGCCAGCAGCGAGCGTTCGGGTTCGTCGAGTTCGTCGGCGTAGGCCACCGGCTTCTCGACCAGTGCCCGGCGCACCTTGCGGGCCGCGGCGGCCGCTGCGGGGGAACGGGTTTCGGCCGCGCCGCCCGCCGCCTCCGACAGCAGCCCGGTCACGCTCTGCAGGTGCTGCAGCGCGCGCGGCGGCCGGAACAGGGCGAACACGATGGACCGGTCGATGTCGTAGAGCGCCTCACCGGCCTCGGGATCACTGGCCCAGCCGCCCGCGTCGCCGTCGGCGAGGGTGACCGCGCCACGCGCCGCCAGCCAGCCCACCGCGTCGACGAAGGCGTCGCGATCGGCGGCGCGGTCGGGCGCGAGCTCGAGACCGTCCACCCGTTCGGTGTAGGCGGCCACCTGATCGGCCAACTCCGACAAGGTGATCTGATCCCCGGCGCGGCCCAGCGCGGCCAGCGCCAGCGCCAGATACGCGTAGCGGCGGCGGTCGAAGACGCGGTCCCCGGTGGTGCGGGCGGGGCGGCCCGCGTCGAGCTCGTCCAGGACCGGGAACAGGCGCGCGGTGGTCTCGGTGACCTCGAGGCGGTAGCCGAACAACTCGGCCAGATCCTCGCGCAGCTCGGTCGCCCACCGCCGGAGCAGCGGCAGCGCGATGCGATCCGGGTAGGTGCGGGTCACCAGGTGATTGGCCAGGATCACCCGCGCGGCCCGCTGATAGCTGTCCAGGGCGAGTGAATCGATGGTGCGCGCGTGCATCAGCGGGCCTCCCGGTCGGTGTCGGCGCGACCCGCGTCGATCCCGCCCGTCGGCGTCACGGCCTCGGAGGACTTCGGCGCGGCGGCGGTGGGCGCGACGGCGGGACCGGTGGCGTGCGCATCGCCCGTGGCGTGCGATCGCGGGGACGAAGCGTCCTGATCTTGCTGTGCCGCATTCGGTTTGCGTGTCCGCAGGGCGGCCGTCTCATGTACCTCCAGTCGCCGGTTGTTGAGGTGCAGCACGCCCTTGGCGGTGCGGACCAGCGTGGACCCCTGGTGCTCGGACACGGTGAGGGTGACGCCGTTGTCGGAACCGGAGGTGCCGGGCACTCGCCCGCTCACCGGCACCCACGCGGTGGAGGCGGCGTCGAGCAGCTTCAGCAGGACCTCGGTCTCGCCCTCGTCGAGTTCGCGGTCGTAGAGGTCGGCGGTGGCCAGCGAGCGGGCGGCCTCGGCGCGGGCGCGCTGGGCGTCGAGCTGAGCCTGGCGCAGCCGCCGGATGCCGGCGTCATTGCGTTGCAGCCGCGCGGGCGCGCCCGGCGTGGGCGGGCGCCCGGTCTCGGCGAGGGTGCGGGCGATCTCCAATGGCGGTGCGTCCCACCAGGATCGGATGGCCGGGATCACATCGGCGTCAGGATGCTGCATGGCCAGGTGCCGCGGCCGTCCCAGACCGAAGACCGCGTCGTAGAGGGCGTGCGCGGCGTCGGCGCTGGGGGCAGCGGTGAACCAGCCCGCCAGGTGCCGCAGCGCGGATTCGCGGCTGACACCGCCCTTGCGGGTCTCGGTCACCCGCCGCAGCAGCGACAGCACCGCGGCGATGGCGCTCATGGTGGCCTCGCGCAGCCGCTCGCATTCGGTGAGCCCGCCCTCGTCGTCGCCGATGAACCAGCCGCGCAGGCCCTGCCAGCGGGCCCGCCAATCGGCCTGGCGCTCTTCGGCGTTCAGCAGCACCCGCTCGTCGCAGCGGGCCGCGCGTTCGATGAGGTCCTCGACGCCGGTGTCCTCGACCTCGCGGATGGCGGTGGCCAGCCGGGGCGCGAAACGCGCCAGGTCCATGGAGAATTCACGCATGTGCGCCAGCAGCGCGTCCTTGTGCGCGAGGAACGCCTCGGGGGTGGCCTCGGTGGTGCGGACCAGATCGCCCAGGGTCAGATAGAAGTGCGCCGCGCGTTCGGCCAGATCGGTGAGTGCCCGGTCCAGCCGGTTCAGCACCCGGTAGACGCGCGGGGCGTCGGCGCTCTTGTTGGCCTCGGCCAGGGTGTGCAGATCCGCGAGCAGTTCCGGCAGCACCAGCCGCGAGAGCGCGGCCTCGTCGAGCCGCGCCTCGAGCACATCGGACACCGCGCGGAAGGCCTGGTAGCCGGCTTGGGAGAACTGGTAGACGAAGTGCCGGTTGCGGTACTCGGCCAGGGTGGCCGCGCGGGTGCCGTCGTAACTGCGTTCCAGCACACCCCACTGGTGCAGCTGTTCGAGCAGCGGCCCGACCTCGGTCGCGGTGAGAGCGGGCGCGCCCGGGCAACGTTCGAGCGTGTCGGCCACGTCGGAGGCGTGCAGCAGCACCACGTAGGCGGCCCGGGCGGTATCGAAGGCCCGCAGAACCCACAGGTAGTCGGCCCGCTTCTCGGCCGTGGCGAAGGAGAACAAGCGCAGCCGACCGGCGTCGCCCCGCCGTTCCGCGCTCGGAATCTCCTCGGACCCGACCCCACTCGGGTCGGGCAGCAATCCGTCAGCGGACTCGGTCACCGGGAGAAGGTTAGTACCCCCTGCCGACCGGTTCGGAATCGTGCCGAGTGTCGGCGCGCCCGATCCGGCCGGGGTGACCGGTTCCGCCGCTCATGGTCGCGGTGACGCCGGTGCGCCGGGCGGTCAGTTGCCCAGTGCCGCGACGCCCGCCTGCGCGAACTTCTCGTCCAGATCGCCGCTCGGCGCGCCCGCGACCCCGATGCCCGCGATCGGAGCGCCGCCCTTGGCGGTGACCGGCGCGCCGCCGCCCAGGAACAGGGTGCCGTCGATATCGGCCAGGTGCGGCGCGCCGTCGAGGCGCTTGGCCAGCACCGAGGTCGGGGCGTTCCACGACACCGCGGTGAACGCCTTCTGCTGGGCGGAGGTGTAGGACTGCGGGCCCGCGCCGTCGCCGCGCAGGGTGACCACGGTATTGCCGTCGCGGTCCACCACCGCGACCGTCACGTGCTGGTTCTCCTTGACCGCGGCGTCGAGGGCGGCCTGCGCGGCCTTGGTCGCGGCGGCGATGGTCAGGTGGGTGCTCTGGGCCAGGTTGCCGTTGGCCACATCGGCCGCGACCGGGGTCTTGGCGCCCGGATCGGGATCCTGGGCGTTCACCGACACCACGCCGATCACCCCGGCCGCCGCGACGGCCGCGACCGCGCCGCCGATGATCAGGCGCTTGCGGGTGGGGTTCGAGGGCTGCTCGGGGGTCATGACATCCTCCTGGGATCGCGATGAAAGCTGTTCGCTCGGTTCGTATTCCAGCGTGCTGCCGGAATCGGCCCGGCACATCGGCGCAGTGGCTGGGATTCGGCGCGCGGTCCGGCCGAACCCCTTGTCAACCGATCGGATGACCCGGACGGCGATGCGCGCACGGCAGAATGAGGGTGTTTGCCGCCGCTATCGCCGAGGAGGTGTTCGCATGCCGTCGTCCCGTGACGATGCCCGGCTGCTGGGCACCATCGTGCACAGCGCCTTCTACGTCCTGCTCGCGGCGTCACTGCTGCGATTCCTGCTGCGGCATCCCGAGAGTCCGCGCATGCCGTGGGTGATCGGGCTCTCGCTGGCGCTGGCGGTGCTCTACGTGGTGAGCGAGCTGCGCGCCTCCGAACGGCTGGTGTGGTTCGCGCTGCTGGTGTCGGGCTGGGCGGTACTGGTCGTGCTCGCACCGAGTTTCGCGTGGTGCGCGGTCCCGCTGCTCTACACCGGGCTGCGGATCCTGCCGGTGCGGGTGGCGCTGGCCCTGGTCGCCGGGCTCACCGCGTTCGTGGTGTGGGCGCAGTTGAAGCTCGCCGGCTGGATCGACCCGAACCTGCTGCTGGCCCCGCCCGCGGTCGCCGCCCTGAGCACCGCGCTGTTCCTGGGCCTGCTGCGCACCACCGAACGCCAGGCCGCGCTCATCGACGACCTGCGCGCCACCCGCCGCGAACTGGCCGCCACCGAACGCCGCGAGGGCACCCTCGCCGAACGCCAGCGCCTGGCCATGGAGATCCACGACACCCTCGCGCAAGGCCTGTCGAGTCAGCGCATGCTGCTGCAGGCCGCCGACCGGATCTGGGACAGCGATCCGGGCGCGGCCCGGGAGCACGTGCGCGGTGCGGCCGGGGTGGCCGAACACAATCTGGCCGAGGCCCGCCGCTTCGTCCACGACCTCGCGCCGACCGACCTCGCGGCGGGCGGCTCCCTGGTCGCGGCATTGGCGGCGATGGCGCGGCGGGAGGGCGGCGACACCCTCACCGTGCGCGTGCACGTGGAGGGCGCGGCGGCGGGTCTGCCCGCGGGGGTGGAGGCCGCGCTGCTGCGGATCGCCCAGGGCGCGCTGGCCAACGCGCGCGAGCACGCCGAGGCGAACACCGTCACCATCACCCTCACCGATCTGGGGGACCGCCTGGTCCTCGACATCGCCGACGACGGAACGGGTTTCGACCCGGCGACGCTGACCACCGCCGCCGACCGCGGCCACGGCCTGCCCGCCATGCGCGCCCGCCTGCGCCAGCTCGGCGGTGTCCTCACCGTCGAATCCGCCCCCGGGGACGGCACCGTCGTCTCCGCCGAAGTCCCTTTGGAGCGGCCGTGACCGACGCGAAAACCCCTGTCCGCCTGGTGCTCTGCGACGACCACGCGGTGGTCCGGGCGGGCCTGCGCGCCCTGCTGGGCAGTGCCCCCGACATCGAGGTGGTCGGCGAGGCGGGCAGCGGACCCGAGGCGGTGGCCCTCGCCGAACGCCTGCACCCCGATGTCGTCCTGATGGACCTGCAGCTCGGCGGCGACATGGATGGCATCGAGGCCACCCGCCGCATCACCACCACCGTGCGGCCCGCCCCCTACATCCTGGTTCTCACCACCTTCGACACCGACGCCGACATCACCCGCGCCATCGCCGCGGGCGCGACCGGCTACCTGCTCAAAGCCGAACGCCCCGAAGAACTCTTCGCCGCCATCCACGCCGCCGCCCAGGGCCGCACCGCGCTCTCCCCGCCGATCGCCGACCGCGTCCTCAACCGCATGCGCAATCCCCAGCCCGCGCTGACCGCCCGCGAACTCGACATCCTCGCCCAGCTCTCCCAGGGCCTGGGCAATCGCGAGATCGCGCGCGCCCTGCACGTCAGCGAGGCGACGGTGAAGACCCACCTGGGCCGCATCTACGACAAGCTCGGCGTCGACACCCGGGCCGCGGCGGTCGCCGTCGCCAACGAACAGCGGCTGCTGAAATAGCGCTCCGACGCCGCCGTGAAATCCGTTGTTCGGCAGGTAAACCGGGGGCGTACGGGATCTCGACGCGTCACGGCACCGAATCGCGGGCGAATGCCGGCGGTTGCGCCGTCGCCGGTTTCGGGCCGACTCGTGTCATGATCGGGTCGGCAGCGGGCTCGCGTGCCGCGACAGCGCTATCGGACAGGTGGTGAGGGTGGAAGACCAGGGCCGGCAGGCGAATGAGGCGGAACAGCCGCTCGACTACCGCTTCACCCTCGCCAACGAGCGCACCTACCTCGCGTGGATCCGCACCTCGCTCGGACTGCTCGCCGCCGGCGTCGCGGTGCACACCCTGGTGCAGCCGTTCCACCACGCCGGAATCCGGCGCGCGCTCTCGCTGAGCTGCATCGTGCTGGCGGTCACGCTCGCGGTCGGCGCGTACACGCACTGGCGGGACGTGCAGGCCCGCATGACCCGCGGCGACGCGCTGGGGAACACGCTGCTGGTGCCGATCCTGGCGGGCGGCATCGCCGTCGTGTCGATCTTCGCGGCCGTCGCGACGGTGTGGACATGACCGAGGCGCCCACCTTCTACTCGGAGCGCACCGCGCTGGCCTGGCGGCGCACCGCCATCGCCGCCATGGGCACGTCGGCGCTGTTCGTGAATCACGCAGCCGCCAGCGGCTGGCATCCGGCGGCCATCGGGCCCGCGCTGGCGGCGGCCGGGCTGCTGTTTCTCGCGGGGATCAGCTTCGCGCGCAACAACTCCCTGCACCACGGGCATCGAGCACACGGGCCGCGCGCCATCGCCATGGCCACGGCGGTGGTCCTGGCCGTGTGCGTGGTGGCGCTGTTCATCGCGTTCTTCGTCCCCGGCGCACCTCCCGCTACCACCTAACGGGCGGGCTCGATACCTCTCGGGCACAGGCCGGAATCCGTTCGACCGCCGCGTGATCCGGGCGGTCGGTTCAGTTCGCGGGAGTGAGCAGGGTGGTGAGGGCGCGGCGGACCGCCTCGGACGCGGCTCGCGCCGACCGCCCGCGGCGGTCGATCAGATGGTGGCGGTAGGGCCAGCCGACGGTGGCGTCGAGCAGGTCGAGCAACTGTTCGCCGGAGTCGCCGCTCAGCTCGGGGGCGAAGCCGCGGGCCAGCGCCTCGCGAATCCGCTTGTCGGTGAGCCGCATCCGCTCGTCCACCGCGGGGGAGCGCAATGATTCGACCAGGCCCAGCACGCGCGGCTCGCGCTGCAGCCGGAAGATCGCCTCGCCCTGGCGCACCACCGCGTCGATGCGCTGGTCCAGCGGTTGGGCCGGGTCGATCTCGGCGATGAGCGCCTCGACCTGTTCGGACTGCTGGTCCACCGCGGCGGTGAGCAGCGCGGTGCGCGAAGGGAAGTGCACGAAGATGCTGCGCTCCGACACCCCGGCCCGTTCGGCGATATCGCGGGTGGTGGGGTCGAGCTCGCCCTCGTGCACCGCCGACAGCAAGCCCTCGATGATGGCCTTGCGGGTCTGCGGCGGATTGCGCCGTCGCCGCGGGCTGCCGGCTTTGCCCTCGCTCATGGCAGGAATCCGATCACATCGGGCCGCAACCCTGACGCGCAGGTCCCGGCGTATGGGAGAGGTCACACGGCCATGTTATTGCAGTGTGGCTGCAATAGCGAGGTAGTGTGAGATGGGGCCGGAGAGTTGGCGAATTTTCAGCTAACGATTCTGCCGCCCACCTCAGCCAGCCGGAGACAGGAGCGCCGATGACCGACGACACGCGCACGGATCACGAGAACAACCCCACGCAGGGCCGATTCACGGTGTCCCGGCGCGGGGTATTCGGGGTGGGCGCGGCGGCCCTCGCGGCGGTCGGGGTCGGCGCGGCCGTGACCGGCTGCGGTAGCAACGCCGACAACGGGTCCGCCGCGGAGAAGGCGTCCAAGGATCCGGTCGACCCCAGCGGCCACATCACCGACCAGCAATCCGCGGTGCGGTCCACGCTGCCGTTCTCCGACACCCAGGACTTCGCCGACACCGACAAGGGTTTCATCGCCAAGCTGGAACCCGATCAGGTCAAGGACGCCAAGGGCAATGTCATCTGGGACAACGATTCCTACGGTTTCCTGCAGGGCAGCTGTCCCAACTCGGTGCACCCGTCGCTGTGGCGGCAGTCGCAGCTGGTGGTGAAACAGGGCCTCTACGAAGTGGTTCCGGGCATCTACCAGATCCGCGGCCTGGACCTGTCGAACATGACGATCATCGAGGGCGGCACCGGCGTCATCGTCATCGACCCGCTGATCTCGACCGAGACCGCCAAGGCGGGCATGGAACTGTACTTCGCCCATCGCGGGCGCAAGCCGGTGACGGGCATGATCTACACCCACTCCCACGTCGACCACTTCGGCGGCGCGGCGGGCGTCATCACCGCCGAAGACGCTGCCTCGGGCCGGATTCCGGTGCTCGCCCCGCAGGGCTTCACCGAACACGCCGTCGCCGAGAACATCTTCGCGGGCACCGCCATGGCCCGCCGTTCGGCCTACATGTACGGCGCGGCACTACCGCGCGGGGACAAAGGGCAGGTCGGCGCGGGCCTGGGCATGACCACCTCCACCGGCACCGTGAGCCTCATCCCGCCCAACCGCGACATCACCCGCACCGGGCAGGAGGAGACCGTCGACGGGGTGCGCATGGTCTTCCAGATCACGCCCGGCACCGAGGCGCCCTCGGAGATGAACTTCCACTTCCCGGACTTCCGGGCCATGTGCATGGCCGAGAACGCCACCCACACCCTGCACAATCTGCTCACCCTGCGCGGCGCGCTGGTCCGTGACGCGCACGTGTGGTCGCAGTACCTGACCGAGACCATCACCATGTTCGCGGGCGTCTCCGATGTCGCCTTCGCCTCGCACCATTGGCCCACCTGGGGTGCGGACCAACTCACCGAATGGCTGTCGCTGCAACGCGATACCTACGCCTACCTGCACGACCAGACCCTGCGCATGCTCAACCAGGGCTACACCGGCCTCGAGATCGCCGAGCAGCTCCAGATGCCGCCCGCCATCGAGCGGAAGTGGTACAACCACGGCTATTACGGGTCGGTCAGCCACGACGTGAAAGCCGTGTACCAGCGCTACATGGGCTGGTTCGACGGCAATCCCGCGCACCTGTGGGAACACCCGCCGGTCGAATCGGGCAAGCGGCACGTCGACGCCATGGGCGGCGCCGGCGGCGTGCTGAAGGTGGCCCGCAAGGCCTACTCCGACGGCGACTACCGCTGGTGCGTGCAGGTACTCAACTATCTGATCTTCGCCGATCCGGACCACGAGCAGGCGAAGATGTTGCAGGCCAGCGCCTTCGAACAACTCGGCTACGGCTCCGAGAACGGCACCTGGCGCAACTTCTTCCTCTCCGGCGCCTACGAACTGCGCAACGGCAACTTCGGCACCCCGACCAAGGCCAACTCGGCGTCCATGATCAGCGCGCTGAGCGTGGACCAGGTCTTCGACGCCGCGGCCTTCCAGATCAACGGGCCCAAGGCCTGGGACCTGCACCTGATCAACGACTGGGTGATCCCGGAGGAGAACAGGACCTACCGCACCGAGCTGCGCAACGGCGTGCTCATCCACTACGTGCTGCCGCCGGACTTCCGGGGCCCGGCCGCCGACGCCACCTTCACCCTGCCGCGCCTCGAACTCATCGCCGTGATGACGCGCGGCAAGGACTTCGTGAAGGAAGTCGCCTCCGGCGCGATCAAGGCCACCGGCGATCCGGCCAAGCTGAGGCAGCTCCAGGACGTGATGGACAAGCCCGACCCCAACTTCAACATCGTCACACCCTGATCGCGGGGGTGGATGTGGCAGAGTCGCTCTCACTGTTCGACGAGAATGGGAGCGGCTGTGCGGAATCGACTGCGGAACGCGGTGGTCGTCGGATGTCTGGTGCTCGCCGCGGCCGTGCCGGGTACGGCCGGCGCCGAACCGGACGCTGCCGGTGACGGCATCGCCGAGACGGCCGCGCGGCTGACCGTCGCGGCCACCGTCGACGCGTCGAAGGTGGTCAGCGTCGAGATCGTCGACGACCGCAACCTCTCGGTCGAGGTGTACTCGGCGGCCATGGACAAGACGGTGCACCTGGACGTGCTGCACCCCGCCGGCACCGCAGGCCCGCGGCCCACCCTGTACCTGTTCAACGGCACCGACGCCGGCTACGGCGTGCGGAACTGGAAGACCCAGGTGCCGGAGGTGTTCGACTTCCTCGGCGCCCAGGACATCAATGTCGTGGTCCCCACCGGCGGCCTCGCCAGCTACTACACCGACTGGCGCGCACCGGATCCGCAGCTGGGCCTCAACAAGTGGAAGACGTTCTTCACCGCGGAACTGCCCCCGCTGATCGACGCGGGCCTGCGCACCACCGGCCGCAATGCCATTGCGGCGGTGTCGATGTCGGCCACCCCGGCGCTGAATCTGGCTCTGGCCAAGCCGGGTCTGTTCCGGGCCGCGGCCACCTACAGCGGGTGCGTGCAGACCAGTGATCCGGTCGGACAGGCGTTCGCGCGCATCGTCATCACCAGTGCGGGCGGCAACGCCGACAATATGTACGGCCCGTCCGACGACCCGATGTGGGCGGACAACGACCCGTACCTGCACGCCGATCGGCTGCGCGGCATGGAGCTCTACCTGTCCGCGGGCAACGGCCTGCCCGGGCCGTACGACGTGATCGACGGCCAGTACGTCATCTACCCGGGCGCGCTCGGCTTGGCGGCGCACCTGATCTACGACGGCACCATCGAGGCCGCCACCGGCTACTGCACCCGCAACCTCGCCGCCAAGCTCACCGAACTGGGCATTCCGGCCACCGTGGACCTGCCGCCGAACGGCACCCACTCCTGGGGCGTGTTCCGCGACGAGCTGCTGAAGTCGTGGCCGGTACTGGCCAAGGGGCTGGGCCTGCCCGCCTGATCAGGACTCCTGCCCGGCACCGGCCCGCGCGGCGGACGGGTCGGATTCGGCTGCGACAGCGGCGCGTTCGACGGTCATCAGACTCTCGGAGTGATGCTCGGCGTAGTACTTGGCCGCGCCGCCGTTGAGCCCGAACAGGGACTTGCTCCACAGCAGCCAGATCACCGCGGCCAGGTTCACCACCAGCGCGGCCACCCGCAGGAAGGTGACCTTCTCGGTCAACTCGTACACCTCGAGCGGCAGGAACAGGCTGGTGGCCACCACCGCGAAGTACTCGCCCCAGCGCTTGACCAGCCACAGGCCCACCGCCTCGATGAGCTGGATGGTGGCGTAGGCGAACAACGCGACCGCGACCCAGGCCAGGACCGTCGGCGAGAGCGTGAACGCCGTGTCGATCCCTCGGATGATCTTGGAATGGTCGGGGTTGAAACCGATCTGGTCGGCCAGCTGGCGGATGAGCGGAAGATCCTTGTCCCAGCTGGCCTTCCAGTGCTCGCGCGAACCGCGCAGCTTCAGCACGCCCGCGCCGAGCAGGATCAGCACCAGCGCGCGGCCGACCCGCTCGGCCGCCAGCAGCCGCATGATGATGCGGTCGCGCAGCAGATGTCCGCGCGGCACCTCCGGCGCGTCGTCGGCGGGGCCGCTGCGGCGCGGCTCGCCGGGTACGAAATCACCGCAGCGCAGGCAGCGCCAGGATTCGCCCGCCGGGGTGGGGACGTGCAGACGTGCCGCGAGCTCGGGCTCGGTGGGGGCATAGGTCTCGTGCCCTCGGGCAGCGCAGGTCCACAGACTGAAGTCCATGCGCTGGAGCGTACCCAGGCCCCGCGACAGCCGCCGTGGAACGCGGCCGGGGCGGGCGCGGTCAGCCCGCGAGCGAGCGCAGCTGGTCGAGATAGGTTCTGGTGCGCGGATCTCCGGGGAAGCGTTCGGTCATCTCCCGGGCCGCCTCGCCCGCGATCCACATGAGCGAGGGCAGCGAGCGCCGCTTGCCCGCGAAGGCGCGCATGCCCTCGTCGATGGCGAGCTCCAGATCGCTGTCGCGCACCGCGACCACGGCCAGGGTCAGATGCGCCTCGGACACCCGCATGGGCTTGCGGACGCTGCCGTCGGGGCGGGTGGAGGTCGCGATCACCTGGCGGGCATAGGTTTCCGCGAGCCGGTCGTCGCCGGCGACCCGGCAGCAGTCCATGGCGTAGAAGTCGAACTTCTGCGGATCCACCACGAAATGGTTCTCCAGATTGGCCGGGTGCTCGATCGCCTCGAGGATCGAACGACCCTGGGTGAGCGCCTTTTCCACCTCGCGGCGGTCGCCCAGCCGGGCCCAGGCCTTGGCGCGCTGGGCGGCCAGCTGGACGCCGACGCCCAGGCGGCCGGTGGTGGCGTGCGCGGCCTCGGCGGCGTCGATGGCGCCCCGGTAGTTGGCCTGGGTGAGGGCGAACCACGCGGCCATTTCCGCTCCCCAGCCGATGATTTCGGCGTGGTCGGCCTCCTGGCCCAGCGACAGCGCCGCGCGGCGGGTGGCCTCGGCGGCGGTGCGCCAGCCCAGGTCGTAGTCGACGCAGCCGACCAGCAGGGCGACCCAACCGGCCAGCACCAGGACCTCGCGATGTTGGGCCAGTGTGAGTCTGCCGTCCAGCAGCGAGGTGATGCGGCGCAGCCAGGCGGTGCCCTCGGCGTGCAGTTCGTGCGGATCGGCGCACGGGTAGTCCGAGCAGAGGCGGTCGGCGGTGATGCGGATGGCGTCCAGCGTGGAAGCCGACACATCGGACATTCGTAGCCGCCCAATGAATTCCAGGGTGTCCAGTCCGGTTGCCGAGAGTATCTCGTCGTCCCGATTGGGCCGGGTCTTGGGGAAGAACGCCGCCGTCACAGTGTCGAAAGAGGCCGCGATGATCGGAGCGTAGAAATCGTCGGGCCGCGATTCCCCGGATTCCCAACGCCGCCAGTTACGTAACAGTGTGCTGTCGGTGGGGAGATTGTGGCTCGACTTGGCGCGCATGGCGCGCACCGCATCTGCTTGTGACCACCCCCGAGCATCACGTTCGGCACGCATTCGGACAGCCCAGACAGGTCGATCGTCACCGGCGGACACGAGTTGTAGTATCTCACCAGTTAACGGCGGATGGACCCGGATAGGGCATCTGGATGTCAGTGGGTTGACATCTGCAATTGCATTCGCAAAAACTCCAAACTGATTACCAGGGCACACGTCAGGACAGCGATCCCCAATCCAACGGAGGTTCGGGTGGAAGCGTTGATCTATGGGTACGTGCGTGACGATCTGGCCGACGGCCGCAGCGACGAGCTGGAGAACGCCATGTGCGGGCTCGCTCAGTCCGCGGGCCTCTGCTTCGCCGCCACCTTCCATGAATCGACCGCCGGCGATGGCACCGCGTTCGCGGAGCTGACCGCCGAACTCAAACGGGCCGACGCCCACCACGTGGTGGTGCCGTCGCTCGATCACCTTGCGGGTCAGACCATTCCGCGCGACCTGCTGATCGCGAAACTGGCCCACGAGGCTGCCGCCCAGGTCTGGGCCGTCGAGCACTAGCGCCGCACCCCGCCCGGAACGCCGCCGCACCCGCGTCCAGAACGCAGGTGCGGCAATGATTTTCGAGCTACTTCGGGACATTCACCCCGAAGTGGACATGGTGGGATGACGTGGTCAGAGGCCGAAGCCGCCCCGGCCGCGCCGGCGCAGATACTTCTCGAACTCGGCGGCGATGGCATCGCCGTCGATCTTGGCCATGGCGTCGTTGATGTCGACCTCGGCGTCGCCGCGCTCCTCGAGCGAGCGCACGTACTCGGCGATCTCCTCGTCGCCCGCGGTCATCTCGTTGACCGCGACCTCCCACTCCTCGGACTGCTCGGGCAGCGCGCCGAGGGGCACCTCCACATCGAGCACGTCCTCGACCCGGTGCAGCAGGGCGATGATGGCCTTCGGGTTGGGCGGCTGCGACACATAGTGCGGCACCGCGGCCCAGAAGGAGATGGCCGGCACACCCGCGCGCACGCAGGCGTCCTGCAGCACCCCGGTGATACCGGTCGGTCCCTCGTAGCGGGTCTGCTCGAGATTGAAGCGCTCGGCGGCTTCCTTGTTATAGGCGGTACCCGTGACCGGAACCGGGCGGGTGTGCGGGGTATCGGCCAGTAACGCGCCGAGGATCACCACCGTGGACACCCCGAGCTGTTCCACGAACTCGAGAATGTCCTTGCAGAAGCTGCGCCACCGCATATTCGGTTCCACCCCGCGCAGCAGCACCACGTCCCGGTCGCTGCCGGGGGGAGAGCAGACCGAGAGCATGGCCGAGGGCCAGACGATCTCGCGCGTCACGCCGTCGACCTGGCGCACCGTCGGGCGGTTGACCTGATAGTCGTAGTAGTCCTCGGAATCGAGCTCGGCCAGCGGCTGGGAGTCCCAGATCAGTTCCAGATGTTCGACCGCGCCACTGGCGGCGTCGGCGGCATCGTTCCAGCCTTCGAAGGCGGCCACGAGCACCGGATCCCGCAGCGTGGGCAGGTCCGATTCGGGTGGCACCGGGGATTCACTGGCGTTCACCCGGTCAGCCTACGGTGTGGCAAGACCCCATGTGCATGCGACGCGCAATGTGCGGGTCGCGCCGCGACACCACACCGACGCGGGGATTGTCGCCCGCTCCCACTACTCTTGAGTACATGTCTGTACGCAGCCGCGCCGAATTCGACACCACCTTCTTGGACACGCTCAAACGGCGTGTCGTCATCGGGGACGGTGCGATGGGCACGATGCTACAGGCCGCGGATCTCACCCTCGACGATTTCCGCGGCCTCGAGGGTTGCAACGAGATTCTCAACGAAACCCGCCCCGACGTGCTGCGACACATCCACCGCGCCTACTTCGAGGCCGGGGCCGACGCCGTGGAGACCAATACCTTCGGCTGCAATCTGCCCAACCTGGCCGACTACGACATCGCCGACCGGATCCGCGATCTGTCCGAGCGCGGCACCCGCCTGGCCCGCGAGGTCGCCGACGAGATGGGTAAGTCCGCGGACGGCACTCCGCGCTACGTGCTGGGCTCGATGGGCCCGGGCACCAAGCTGCCCACCCTGGGTCACGCGCCCTACGTCTCGCTGCGCGACGCCTACACCGAGGCCGCGCTCGGCATGCTCGACGGCGGCGCCGACGCCATCCTCATCGAGACCTGTCAGGACCTGCTGCAGGTCAAGGCGGCGGTCACCGGCAGCCACAACGCCATGCTGAAGGCGGGCCGCCGGATCCCGATCATCACGCACGTCACCATGGAGACCACCGGCACCATGCTGGTCGGCTCCGAGATCGGCGCGGCGCTGACCGCGCTGGAGAACCTCGGCATCGACATGATCGGGCTGAACTGCGCCACCGGCCCGGACGAGATGAGCGAGCACCTGCGCCATCTGTCCAAGCACGCGCAGCTGCCGGTGTCGGTGATGCCGAACGCCGGTCTGCCGGTGCTGGGCGCCCATGGCGCGGAGTACCCGCTGACCGCGGAGGAGCTGGCCGTCTCCATGAGCCAGTTCGTCTCCGAGTTCGGGCTGTCGCTGGTGGGCGGCTGCTGCGGCACCACCCCCGAGCACATCCGCCAGGTCGCCGAGGCGGTGCGCGAAACCGAACAGGGCAAGCGCAATCCGGTGCACGAGCCGAGCGTGTCCTCGATCTACTCCTCGGTCCCGTTCGAACAGGACGCCTCGATCCTGATGATCGGTGAGCGCACGAACGCCAACGGCTCCAAGGCCTTCCGTGAGGCCATGCTGGCCGGCGACTGGCAGAAGTGCCTCGACATCGCCAAGGACCAGACCCGCGACGGCGCCCACATGCTCGACCTGTGCGTCGACTACGTGGGCCGCGACGGCACCGCCGACATGTCCGAGCTGGCCTCGCGCCTGGCGACGGCGTCGACGCTGCCGATCATGCTGGACTCCACCGAAATGCCGGTGCTGAAGGCCGGTTTGGAGCATCTGGGCGGTCGCTGCGCGGTCAACTCGGTGAACTACGAGGACGGTGCGGGCCCGGATTCGCGATTCCAGCAGACCATGGCGCTGGTCGCCGAACACGGTGCGGCCGTGGTGGCGCTGACCATCGACGAGAACGGCCAGGCGCGGACCGCCGAGCACAAGGTGGCGATCGCCGAGCGGCTCATCGAGGACATCACCACCAACTGGGGTCTCGACGAGTCGGACATCATGATCGACACGCTGACCTTCACCATCGGCGCCGGGCTGGAGGAGTCGCGCCGCGACGGTGTCGAAACCATCGAGGCCATCCGCGAACTCAAGAAGCGGCACCCGAATGTGCAGACCACGCTGGGTCTTTCGAACATCTCGTTCGGCCTGAACGCCGCCGCGCGGCAGGTGGTCAACTCGGTGTTCATGAACGAGTGCGTCGAGGCCGGTCTGGATTCGGCGATCGTGCACGCCTCGAAGATCCTGCCCATGTCGCGGATCCCCGAGGAGCAGCGCCAGGTCGCCCTCGATCTGGTCTACGACCGGCGCACCGAGGACTACGACCCGCTGCAGAAGCTCATGCAGCTGTTCGAGGGCGTCTCGGCGGCCTCCTCCAAGGCTTCCCGCGCCGAGGAACTGGCCGCGCTGCCGCTGTTCGAGCGCCTGGAACGGCGCATCGTGGACGGTGAGAAGGCCGGGTTGGACGCCGATCTCGACGAGGCCATGCAGCAGGTGCCGCCGCTGCAGATCATCAACGAGACCCTGCTGTCGGGTATGAAGACCGTCGGTGAGCTGTTCGGCTCGGGCCAGATGCAGCTGCCGTTCGTGCTGCAGTCGGCCGAGACCATGAAGACGGCGGTCGCCTACCTGGAACCGCACATGGAGGCCACCGACGATTCCGGCAAGGGCCGCATCGTGCTGGCCACCGTCAAGGGCGACGTGCACGACATCGGCAAGAACCTGGTCGACATCATCCTGTCCAACAATGGCTACGAGGTCGTCAATCTCGGTATCAAGCAGCCGATCTCGACCATCCTCGACGCCGCCGTGGACAAGAAGGCCGATGTGATCGGCATGTCCGGGCTGCTGGTGAAGTCCACCGTGGTGATGAAGGAGAACCTCGAGGAGCTCAACTCGCGCGGCGTCGCCGAGCAGTTCCCGGTGCTCCTGGGCGGTGCGGCGCTGACCCGCGCGTACGTGGAGAACGATCTCACCGCGGTCTACGACGGCGAGGTGCACTACGCGCGCGACGCCTTCGAGGGCCTGCGGCTGATGGACGAGATCATGACCGTCAAACGCGGCGGCGCGCTCGACCCGGATTCGCCCGAGGCCGCCGAGGCCCGCGCCAAGGCCGCCGAGCGCAAGGCCCGCCACGAGCGGTCTCAGCGGATCGCGCGCGAGCGCAAGGCCGCCGAGGTGCCGGTCGAGGTGCCGGCGCGCTCGGACGTGGCCGCGGACCTGCCGGTGCCGACCCCGCCGTTCTGGGGTTCGCGCATCGTGAAGGGCCTGTCGGTCAACGAGTACTCGGGGCTGCTCGACGAGCGTGCCCTGTTCCTGGGCCAGTGGGGTCTGCGCGGTCAGCGCGGCGGCGAGGGCCCCTCCTACGAGGAGCTGGTGGAGACCGAAGGCCGGCCGCGGCTGCGGTACTGGCTGGATCGGCTGATCGCCGAGGGCGTGCTGCAGCACGCCGCGGTGGTGTACGGGTACTTCCCGGCGGTGTCGGAGGGCGACGATGTGATCGTTCTCACCGAGCCGAAACCCGATGCGCCGGAACGCTTCCGCTTCACATTCCCGCGTCAGCAGCGCGACCGGTTCCTGTGCATCGCCGACTTCATCCGCTCGCGCGAGCGCGCGGTCGAAACCGGGCAGGTGGACGTGATGCCGTTCCAGCTGGTCACCATGGGTCAGCCCATCGCCGATTTCGCCAACGAACTGTTCAAGGGCGACAACTACCGCGACTACCTCGAGGTGCACGGCATCGGTGTGCAACTCACCGAGGCGCTCGCGGAGTTTTGGCACCGGCGGATCCGGGAAGAACTCACACTGGACGGGCATTCGGTCGCCGATGAGGATCCCGCCGATGTGCTCGACTACTTCAAACTCGGCTACCGTGGCGCACGGTACTCGTTCGGCTATGGAGCCTGCCCGGAACTGGAGGATCGGGCCAAACTCGTGGAGTTGTTGGACGCCAACCGAATCGGCGTGATCCTCTCCGAGGAGCTGCAGCTGCATCCGGAGCAGTCGACCGACGCGTTCGTGCTGCTGCACCCGGAAGCCAAGTACTTCAACGCTTAATATCTTCACCAGGTTTCGGGCTTTCGCGCAGCGTTGCAGGGTGCTCGGCGCGGAAGCCAGCAGGAGGGGTACAACCACATGAGCTCAGACCGGCTGATTGCGGGGCGGTACCGGCTAACGGATCCGATCGGCACCGGTGCGATGGGGGTCGTGTGGCGCGCGACCGATGTTCGGCTGCGGCGCACCGTCGCGGTCAAACAGCTGCTGCTGACGCCGGGTCTGACCCGGTCGCAGGCCGTGGAGGCCAGGATGCGGGCGATGCGTGAGGGGCGCATCGCCGCGCGCCTGCACCATCCCAATGCCGTCACCGTGTTCGACGTGGCGGAGGAGGACGGCCAGCCCTGGCTGGTCATGGAATACGTGAACGCGGTCAGCCTGGCCGCGCTCATGCGGGAGAAGGGGCAGCTGCCGCCGGTCGAGGTGGCGCGGATCGGGGCCAAGGTCGCCGAGGCGCTGGCCGCGGCCCACAAGGCCGGGATCGTGCACCGTGACGTGAAACCCGCCAATATCCTGGTCGCCGACGACGGGACGGTGAAGATCACCGACTTCGGCATCTCCCGGGCCACCGGGGACGTCACCGTCACCTCGACCGGATTCCTGGCGGGCACCCCCGCCTACCTTTCGCCCGAGGTGGCGCGCGGCGAGAATCCGGAACCGACCTCCGATGTCTTCGCCCTGGGTTCCACGCTGTACGCGGCCGTGGAAGGCAAGCCGCCCTTCGGCGAGGGCGACAATCCGCTGGCCGTCCTGCATTCGGTGGCGCGGGCGCAGGTGCCCTGGCCCGCGCATGCCGCGACCCTCGCGCCGGTGCTGATGGATCTGCTCGCCGCCGAGGGGGCGGACCGCCCGACCATGGAACAGGCCGCCGAACGGCTGCACGCGGTCGCCGAGGGACGGGCCCCGGCCGTGCCGGTCCAGCCGACCAAGGTGCTGCCGCCGGTGAACGCCGTCGCCGCGGTCGGCGATGCTGCGGCCACGACGGTGCTGCCGGGGTCGCGCACGGGTGCGCCGAGCAATGCCGCCGATCCCACCATGCATGTCGACATGTCGGCGGGCGGGTCCGGCGGGCGTGGCACGGTGCCGCCGCCGGGTATCGGCTCCGGTGTGAAAACCGGTGGCGGGCAACGCAATCCGCGTCAGCTGCTGTTGGTGGCGGCCGGTGTCGTCGGCGCGATCGTGCTGGCGACGGTGATCGCGCTGGCGGTCAACAGCAACAGCGGTGGCGGCGGCACGCCGCAGGCGGACCGGGGCGGTTCGGTGACGGCCGCGGGATCGATCCCGGCCACCTCGCCGGAAAACCTCGGCCCGGCCGAGGGCGGGCAGCAGCCCACCCACAACACCGGCGCGGGCGCGACCACCCAGGCGCCGACCACCACGCCCGCCCCGTCCTCGTCGGCGGCCCCGAGTTCCTCGGCGCACCCGACGACGGCTCCGCCCACCACCACTCCGGCCGGTCCGCCGTCGGCCGCGTCGGTCACCTCGTTCATCCAGGGCTACTACGGCATGCTGCCCGGCAATGTCAGCGGCGCGTGGTCGATGCTGTCGCCCGGCTATCAGGCGTCCACCGGCGGCTACAACAGCTATGCGCAGTTCTGGGGCGGCATCCGCTCGGTGAGCGTCGGCGCGGTGACGCCGCAGGGCGACAATCGCGCGGTGGTCGCGCTCACCTACGTGTCCAAGTCGGGGCAGGTGTCCACCGAGAACCGCTGGATCCAGACCGACTCCTCGGGCGGGCGGCTGACCATCGCGGCCTCGGGCCTGTAGACCCGCGTGCCCCGGGGCCGGTGACCGCGCCCCGATAGGCTGGACCGGCTCCGCGCGCGGCGGGGCCGGTGCGCGTGTTCCACGGACGCCGGTGGGTGAGGGTTTGCGGAAGGAGCTCGGGTCGGTGGCGCGGTTGGACGCGGTGTTGTGGGATATGGACGGGACCCTGCTGGACTCGGAGAAGCTCTGGGACATGGCACTGCGGGAGCTGGCGGGGGAGTACGGGCGCGAGCTGACCGACACGGTGCGGCACGCACTGATCGGCGCGTCCGGGCCGAACGCCTACCGGATTCTGTTCGAGGGACTCGATATCGAGCACACGCCCGAGGCGGTCGAGCGCGCCTCGGAGTGGATGGAAGCCCGGGTGACCGAGCTGTTCCAGGGACCGGTGCCCTGGCGTCCGGGCGCCCGCGAGACCCTCGACCTGTTGCGCGCGGCGGGGATCCCGATGGCGCTGGTGACCAATACCAAGCGGTCCCTGGCCGAATACGGCCTCGACACCATCGGGCGTGACTACTTCGGAGCGACCGTGTGCGCCGACGAGGTGCCCCACGGCAAACCCGCGCCGGACGTGTACCTGCGCGCCGCGCGGTTGCTCGGTGTCGCACCGGAATTCACCGTGGCCATCGAGGATTCGCCGACCGGATCGATCGCGGCGCAGGAAGCCGGGTGCGCGCTGCTGGTGGTGCCGTGCGAGGTCCCGGTGCCCGACGCGCCCGGCCGCACCTTCCGCGACAGCCTGGTCGGGCTCGAACTCGCGCACTTGCACGACCTGGTACGCGCGCATTCCTGACCCCTTCCCATTCGTCCAAGGCCGGCCGGTCCCAGTCGCCTACGCTGCGGATATGGACAAGGCGCTGGAATCGCTGCGCGGCGTGTGCGCCGGGCTGCCCGAGGTGAGCGAACGCGTCAGCCACGGTGAACCCGCCTGGTTCGCGGGCGGGAAGAAGATGTTCGTCATGTTCGCCGACCACCACCACGACCAGCGGCTCGGATTCTGGTGCGCGGCGCCGGCCGGGGTGCAGGAGGAACTGGTGGCGGCCGAGCCGGGACGGTTCTTCCGGCCGCCGTATGTGGGGCATCGCGGGTGGCTCGGGGTGTATCTGGACGTGGACGTCGACTGGGACGAGATCACCGAGATCGTCGCGGACGCCTACCGGATGGTGGCGGCGAAACGCCTGATCGCCGAACTGGATCGGCGCATCGCCGCGACCTGACCGGGGCTCAGCGAGGCTCTTCATCTTGCGCGTGTCGAACCGCTGCGAAAATGGGCGTCCAGCACCGGCACCGGATCCAACTCGGACACCAGATGCCCCGCATTGCAGTGATCGGTCAGGTCCTTGCCGTCCCGCGCCTGCACCACCCGCACCTGGGCCACCGAGTCGACCAGCGACCGCGCCACTCGCGCCGCGTGCCGATACCCCGGCGCATCCCGATCCGCCACCACCCACACCCGCCGCGCTCCCCGCAGCCACCGTGCGTGCTCGGGATACCACGCGCTCGCGCCCCCGGCGTTGCAGGTAGCCGTCAACCCGGCCTGCGTCGCCGTCAGCACATCCGCCTCACCCTCACACACGTAGATCTCGCGCCCCCGCGCCACCGCCTCGATCACCTCCGGCAGATGGAACGGCAGCCGCGCGAAACCTCCGAACTCCCATCCGTTCTCGGTCAACCGCCGCTGATAGAACGACTTCACATACCCCTGCCGGTGCAAGGTCCGCACCCGCACCACGCACCCCGCGGCACTCCCGTCCGGCCACCGATACACATACGCGGCCATCCGCCGGGGCCTCCCGATCCGCGGCCCGACATCCTTGCGATGCACCGAAAGCGCCAGCCCCGCAGCGAGAATCGCCCGATCCGCCAGCGCCGGTTCCGGCGGGCTGGGCCGCTGGCCCCGCCTCGGCTCCGGGGGCGCGTCGAACAGATCCCGGACCCGCAATCCGATGTGCTCCAGCACCTCCACATCCGAGCACCCGGCGAAACACCGCACCACGGTCCGCTGCCGCGACAGGTTGTACACGACCCCCAGTGACGGCCGATGCCGCCAGCCGTCCGCCTCGTGCACCGGGCACAGATAGGTCGTCCACTCGGTCCCGCGCTTACCCGGCCCGGACACCCGATTCAGTGCCCGGTTGACGGTCTCCCACGATCCGTGACTGCCCATGTGACCGGTCCTCTCACTACCGGTGTACCCCTCTGAACGCGGCTGTCAAACGGCGTCCGGCCCGTTGCCTCGTGGTGCCAATACCACATCAAAAATGGTGGGGCGCAGGAAAAGTGGCAATTCACAATCGGGGAGCTTTTCGGGCGTGTCGGGCGGTCGGTTCGTAAGAATGGGCACATGGTTGCGGTTGGGCAGGGGAGCGTGCCGGGGGTGGATGTCGGGCGGTATCCACTGGATTCGCCGGGGAGTGACGGGTGGCTGCGGGCGGTGGAGGGGGCGCGGGCCGAGCTGGCGGCGGGCGGATGCTGCGTCCTGCGCGGGTTCATCCGGCCCGAGCTGGTGGAGACGCTGCGCAGCGAGGGGGAGGAGCTGGCTCCGCGGGCGCACTACACCGTCGAGAACGTCAACGCGTACAACATTCCCTTCGACGCCGGGCTGCCCACCGATCATCCGGGCCGGATCGTGCTGCAGCGTGGAAATGCCTTCGTCGCAAGGGATCTCATTCCGCGCGAGGCGCTGATCCACCGGCTCTACACCGACACCCGGTTCCAGCGGTTCGTGGCCGACTGCTTCGGGCTGGCCGACCTGCACGAGTACAGCGATCCGCTGGCCGGGCTGTGCCTCAATGTGGTCGCGCCGGGGCAATCGCATCCGTGGCACTTCGACACCAATGAGTTCACCGTCAGCATGCTCACCCAGGAGCCGCAGGACGGCGGGGTGTTCGAGTACTGCCCGGGCATCCGGTCCCGGGAGGCGGAGAACTTCGCCGACGTGCGCGCCGTGCTCACCGGCGAAGGCGAACGGCTCATCCGCCGGCTGGCCCTGCGGCCCGGCGACCTGCAGTTGTTCCAGGGAAGGTTCTCGTTGCACCGGGTCGCACCGGTACACGGTGCGGTGCAACGGCATTCGGCGATCTTCGCCTACAGCGACAGTCCGGGACTGATCGGCACCGCCGAACGGACCCGGCAGCTGTTCGGGCGGGTGACACCGGATCATCTGGCGGTCGGCGAGATCCGCGGCGACCGATTGCTCGACTGAGAGGGGACCAGCGCGTGCCGGTTTCGTTACACAGTTCCACCGGAAAAGCCTCCTTCGACGACATCTACGACCGGCCCGATCCACGCGCGTACTACGCCCGCATGGCCGAATTGGACTACCAGATACCGGAATTGGCGAAGCCGCACTTCCAGAAACTGCTCGACGAATACCGGTCCGCCACCGGCATCTCCGCGCCCGCGGTCCTCGACCTCGGCTGCTCCTACGGCGTCAACGCGGCCCTGCTGCGCCTGGACACCACCATGACCGACCTGTCCGGCCACTACCGCGGTCGCGACAGCGACGACCTCGCCGCCCTGCTCGGCCGCGACCGCACCCTGCTGCGCTCCGGCGACCGGCTGCCCGGGATCCGCTTCATCGGCATGGACGCCTCCCGCCCCGCCCTCGACTACGGCCACGCCGCGGGTTTCCTCGACGAGGTCGTGCACGCCGACCTGGAATCGGCCGAACCCACCGAAGCCCAGCGGCGGACGCTGGCCGGGGCCGATCTGGTCATCTCCACCGGCTGCGTCGGCTACATCACCGAACGCACCCTGCTGCGGGTGGCGCGCGCCCACGGCGGAAAACTCCCGTGGATGGCGCATTTCGTGTTGCGCATGTTCGCCTTCGACCCCATCGCCGCCCACCTCGAGGCCCTCGGCTACCACACCGAACGCGCCCCCGGGGTGTACCGGCAGCGCCGCTTCGCCTCCCCGGACGAACAGGCGCGGGTACTGAACGCGCTGGCGGACAAGGGAATCGACACCACCGACGCCGAATCCGACGGCTGGCTCTACGCGCAGCTGTTCCTGTCGCGCCCGAAACCCGGCCCCGAGCGCGCACACTGAACCCGCGGACCCGGAAATCGCGGGAATCACCTGAAAGCGGACGGTGCGAGCTACGGTGAAGTCGTGGCACCAGCGAAGATCGTGATCATCGGCGGTGGATTCGCGGGCGTGGAATGCGCCCGCTATCTGGAGCGACGCCTCCGCCCGGAGGAGGTGTTCGTCCAACTCGTATCGCCCGACGCCGGCCTGCTGTATCTGCCGCTGCTGCCGCAGGTCGCCTCCGGCACTCTCAATCCGCGCTCGGTGTCGGTGCCGCTGCGCCGGCTGCTGCGCCGCACCGAGGTGGTGCCCGGCATGGCCGTCGGCGTGGAGCCGGGCACCCGGCGGGTGGTGGTGCGCCGCACCCGCACCTCCGGCCGCGAAACCGTCCTCGAATACGACCACCTGATCCTCGCACCCGGCTCCATCACCCGCGTGATGGACGTTCCGGGGTTGCAGGAGCACGGATTCGGGATGAAGACCCTGGCCGAGGCCATGTACCTGCGCGACCACGTGCTGCGGCAGCTGGATATCGCCGCCATGCGCGGCGGCCTCGACGAGGACCGGGAACGGCTGAACTTCGTCACCATCGGCGCGGGCTACGCGGGAACCGAGACCGCCGCCGTCCTCAACAAGGTCTGCCGGGCCGCCGCCGGACGGTTCTTCCCCGAGGTCGAGTCCGGGATGGTGCGCTGGCACCTGGTCACCCGCGGCGACCGCATCATGCCCGAACTCGGCGACAAGCTCGGCGCGGAGGCGAAAAGGATTCTGGCCGAACGCGGCATCGAACTCATCACCGGCGCCTCCGCCGCGGAGGTCACCGCCAACGGCGTGAAACTCACCAACGGCCGATTCATCCCGTCCCGCACGGTGTTGTGGACCGCCGGGGTCGCCCCCAGCCCCCTGGCCGCGCATCTGGGCGCGGAAACCGACAAGGGGCGCATCATCGCCCAGGCCGACCTGTCGGTCCCGGGCCTGCCCGGCGTGTGGGCCATGGGCGACGCGGCCGCGGTCCCCGATACCGCCGAAGGCGACGGCCAGGTGTGCGCGCCCACCGCCCAGCACGCCATGCGCCAAGGACGGCACCTGGGCAAGAACCTGGTCGCGACGCTGCGCGGCGACACGCCGGCGCCCTACCGGCATCCGGACCTGGGCATGGTGGTCGACCTGGGCGGGCGCGACGCGCTGGCCCGTCCGCTCGGTATCGGATTGCGGGGTGTCCCAGCGCAATTCGTGGCTCGCGGCTACCACCTCATGGCGCTGCGCACCGTCGTCGCCCGCGCCCGGGTGGCCTTCGACTGGGCCGTGCACGGTCTGGCCGGTGACGATTTCCTGCGTATCGGGTACGCCGACCACAAGGTTCACACCATCGGCGGCTTCGAACAATCGTCGTGCTATCTGCCCGCCGCCGACGTGCCGCGGGTGGTGAAGGAACTCGGCGATCCGGAGTGAGCAGAACCGGTCGGTTCGGGCAAACCGGGTAGCCGCATGAAAACTGTTGTGGCGCAGTAAAACCACATCCCGGTCGGTCCGTGGCGGTTTCACGCGAAAATGTGGCGCCCGACGGTAACGATGGCAAGAATGGTGGCGTGACCGCCGGGGGACGGTGACACGTGTGCACGGCCAGGCTGCCCCAATCCCATCGACCATGAGGACACCCCTTGAGCGACAGCACCTTCGCCTTCGACGAGCAGCTGCCCCGCGTCCCGCTGCCCACCCTGGAGGAGAGCTGCACCCGCTTCCTGCACTGGTGCGCGCCGCTGCTGACCTCCGACGAGTACGCCGCCACCGCGGCCACCGTCGAGGACCTGCTGCGCCCCGAGGGCCCCGCCCGCACCCTGCACGCGGACCTGGAGCGCTTCGACGCCACCCCGGGTGTCGGCAGCTGGCTCGACGAGTTCTGGCCCTCGCGCTACCTGGGCCGCCGCGACCGAATCGCGTTGAACGCCAACTTCTTCTTCCTCTTCCGCGGTGACACCGCCCTGGCCGCCTCCACCGGCTCCGACCAGAGCGAACGTGCCGCCGCCCTGATCTCGGCGACGGTGAACTACAAGCTGCGCCTGGACGCCGAACAGATCCCGCCCGCCACCCAGCGCGGCACGCGACTCAATATGGCGCAGAACAAGTTCCTGTTCTCCGAAACACGCATTCCCGGCGCGCCGCAGGACACCGTGCGCGTGCCCTACAGCGAGGCATGGCCCGGGCACTCCGAAGCCCGCCACATCGTGGTGTTCTACCGCGGCAACATGTTCCGGATGGACGTCATCGGACCCGGCGGGGCGCCGCACACCCCCGAGGACCTCACCGACGGCCTGCGCGCGGTCATGAAGGCCGGCGCGCGCCGGGCCGCCACCAATACCGCCGCCGGGCACCTCACCACCATGGCCCGCGCCGACTGGGCCCCGCTCTACGCCGCCCTGCGGCCCGCCAACGCCGCCGCCTTCGAGACCATCGAGACCGCGCTGTTCTGCGTCTGCCTCGAGGACTTCGCGCCGCGCGACACCCTGCACGCCTGCGACCAGCTGCTGCACGGCGACAGCGGCAACCGCTGGTTCGACAAGGCGGTGTCGTTCATCGTGTTCGCCGACGGCGAGGCCGGGATCAATGTCGAGCACTGCGGCCTGGACGGCACCACCATCCTGTCCTTCGTCGACACCCTGCTCGAAGCGCCCGTGAGCGAGCACGCCACGCAATCCGGCGCGCAGGCGCAGGGCCTGCCCGCCGTGGAGCCCGTCGAGTTCGCCTTCGGCCCCGAGGCCCGCTCCGAGATCGCCTCGGCCGCCGCCTCGTTCGCCCAATTCGCCGCCGACACCGCCACCTCCACCGTGTCGTTCGACTTCGGCACCCAGCGCGCCAAACAGCTCGGCATCTCCCCGGACGCGCTGGCGCAGCTGAGCTATCAGCTCGCGCACCGCCGCAGCAAGGGACTCAACGGGGCGACCTACGAATCCATCGCCACCCGCCAGTTCCGCAACGGTCGCACCGAGGCCATGCGCGTCATCACCCAGGAGATGCTGGATTTCGTTGCCGCCATGGAGGATCCGGCCGTGGACCGGGACCGCAAACTGGTGGCCCTGCGCACCGCCGCCGAGGCGCACGTGCGCCGCGCCCAGGAATGCCAGCGCGGCGAGGCCCCCGAACAGCACCTGTGGGAGCTGCAGTGGATCCAGCGCCGCCGCGGCGAACAGCTCGGCGCGACCGAGCCGATGCCGTTCTTCGACAGCCCCGGCTGGACCATCACCCGCGACGACTACCTGAGCACCAGCTCCGCGCCGTCGGTGAACATCCAGTACTTCGGTTTCGGCTCCACCAGCCCCAAGTGCATCGGCATCGCCTACGTGCTGCTGCCCGACCGCTGGAACCTCTACCTGGCCACGCCCAAGCACGTCGCGCGGCAGATGCACGAGTTCGCCGACCAGCTGCGGCTGGCCGTGGCCGAACTCACCGAACTGCTCACCGTATAACCGATTGCGGGGAGTGTGCGCCCGTCTGAGAGAATCACTCCCCGTGAAATCTTTCGAAGCCCTGTTCGCCGAGCTGCAGGATCGTGCCGCCAACCGCCCCGAGGGGTCGGGCACCGTCGCCGCCTTGGACGCCGGCGTGCATGCGCAGGGCAAGAAGGTACTCGAGGAAGCCGGCGAGGTCTGGATCGCGGCCGAGTACCAGAGCGACGACGAGCTCTCCGAGGAGATCTCGCAGCTGCTGTATTGGGTGCAGGTGCTGATGGTGGGCCGCGGGCTGCGGCTCGAGGACGTGTACCGACATCTGTGACGCACCGGTCGCGCCGCACACACCGTGCGGCGCACCGTTCCGTCCTCCCGTCGGCCCCGTCTTCCCATCCCATTCCGAAAGGACCTCCCCATGCTTCGCGTCGCAGTCCCGAACAAGGGCGCCCTGTCCGAATCCGCCGTCGCCATCCTCACCGAGGCGGGCTACCGCAAGCGCACCGATTCCCGTGAACTGAGCGTGCTCGACCCGGTCAACCAGGTCGAGTTCTACTTCCTGCGGCCCAAGGACATCGCCATCTACGTCGGCTCCGGCGAGCTCGACCTCGGCATCACCGGCCGCGACCTGGCCCTGGATTCCGGTGCGCCGGTGCAGGAGCGGCTCGCCCTGGGCTTCGGCCGCTCCACCTTCCGCTACGCCGCCCCCGCCGGGCGCGAATGGAAGGTCGAGGACCTGCACGGCAAGCGCATCGCCGCCTCCTACCCGAACCTGGTGCGCGGTGATCTGAAGGCGCGCGGCATCCAGGCCGAGGTCATCCGCCTCGACGGCGCGGTCGAGATCTCCATCCAGCTCGGCGTCGCGGACGCCATCGCCGACGTGGTCGGCTCCGGCCGCACCCTGCGTCAGCACAACCTGGTCGCCTTCGGCGAGTCGCTGTGCGACTCCGAGGGCGTGCTGATCGAGGCCGAGGGCGCGGACCAGAACGACAAGGCCCGCAACCAGCTCGTCGCCCGCATCCAGGGCGTGGTCTTCGCCCAGCAGTACCTGATGCTGGACTACGACTGCCCCAAGGCGCTGCTCGAGGAAGCCGTCAAGATCACCCCCGGCCTGGAGTCGCCGACCGTGTCCCCGCTCACCGATCCCGACTGGGTCGCGGTGCGCGCGCTCGTGCCGCGCAAGAACGGCAACGAGCTCATGGACCGGCTCGCCGACCTGGGCGCCAAGGCCATCCTGGCCACCGATATCCGGTCCTGCCGCGCCTTCTGATCCGCGTCGAGCTCAGGACGGGTCGAGTTCCGGCCCGTCCTGATCCGATTCGACCGGGCCGGACGGGAAAGGCGGTGGCGTGCCGCCGAACTCGGGGCATAGTCGCTTGAAATCGCAGTACTGGCACATCCAGCCCGGGCTGGGCGGGAACTCACCGGTCTCGGCGGCGGTCACGATGGCCGCCCACAGGGCCGAGAGGATCCGCTCGAAACGCAGCAGCTCCTCCGGGTCGGGCCGGTAGGTCAGGGTGACGCCGTCGGCCAGGTACATCAGCTTCAGCTCGGCCGGGGCGCGGCCCTGGGTGCGCAGCAGGACCAGCGCGTAGAACTTCAACTGGAACAGCGCCCGGGTCTCGTACGCCAGACCCGGCGCCTTGCCGGTCTTGTAGTCGATGACGTGCAGGTCGCCGTCGGCCGAGCGGTCGAGCCGGTCCACGATGCCGCGCAGGGGCGTGCCGTCGGGCAGGTCGGCCTCGATGAAGGTCTCGCACGACTCGGGCTCGAACCCGGCCGGATCCTCGAGCCGGAAGTACACGTCCACCAGCTTGCGCACCTCGGCCAGGAACCCGGGCAGTTCCGTGTCCGGGATCAGGGACTCCACGTCGGGCCGGGACTCGCGCACCCCGGTCCAGGCGGGTTCGATGAGCGCGGCCGCGGCCGCCACGTCCCGCTCGGTGGCGGGCAGCCCGAACAGCGACTCCAGCACGGCGTGCACCACCGTGCCGCGCACCGCCGCCCGCGAGGGCGGCTCCGGGATCTGGTCGATCACCCGCAGCCGGTACTTGAGCGGGCACTGCTTGAAATCGATTGCGCGCGAAGGGGACAGCGCGGGCCCCCGCGGCGCGAACCGCTCTGTCTCCGGGGTACTGATCGCGTCGACCGACATACCTGGCAGGCTAAACGCAGGCACCGACAAGGTGCGCACGAATTCGCCGCAGCACAATCGCAGCGACGCACGTTTCACGACAACACGCAGAACGGAGTTTCATGACGGCCAGACGGACCGGCCCTTTCCAGATCGGTGACCGGGTACAGCTGACCGACGCCAAGGGGCGCAAGTTCACGGTGATCCTGGAGCCGGGCAAGGAGTTCCACACCCACGCCGGCCACATCAACCACGACGACCTCATCGGCGCCGACGAGGGCTGCGTGGTGAACTCCGCCAAGGGCACCCCCTACCTGGCGCTGCGCCCCCTGCTCACCGACTACGTGCTGTCCATGCCGCGCGGCGCGGCGGTCATCTACCCCAAGGACTCCGCCCAGATCGTGCACGAGGGCGACATGTTCCCCGGCGCGAAGGTGCTCGAGGCCGGGGCCGGGTCGGGCGCGCTGACCTGCTCGCTGCTGCGCGCGGTCGGCCCCGAGGGCAAGGTCATCTCCTGGGAGATCCGCGAGGACCACGCCGAGCACGCCGTCAAGAATGTCGAGCGGTTCTTCGGCGAACGCCCCGAGAACTGGGAACTGACCCTGGGCGATGTGGCCGAGTATTCCGGCGAGCAGGTCGACCGCGTGGTCCTGGACATGCTCAAGCCGTGGGAGGCGCTCGAGGCGGTCTCCAAGGCGCTCATCCCCGGCGGTGTCTTCCTGGCCTACGTGGCCACCACCACGCAGCTGTCGGAGGTGGTCGAGGGTCTGCGCCGGCAGGGCTGCTGGACCGAGCCCACCGCGTGGGAGTCCATGGTCCGCCCCTGGCACGTGGTCGGCCTGGCCGTGCGCCCCGAACATCGCATGCAGGGCCACACCGCGTTCCTGGTGAAGGCCCGCCGCCTGGCCGACGGCGTCACCGCGCCGCGCCCGCAGCGCCGCCCCTCCAAGGGCTGATCCGGACGCGCGAACGCGCCGGCCCGAATTCACGAATGGCACTTCGGGGCAGGCATCACCCGATGCCCGCCCCGAAGTGCCATCGGTTTGCTCGCTCGCGCTATCGGCAGGCCGCGCGGGCCATCCCGAGGACGGTGCAGGCGCCGGCGTCGGAGAGCTTCCAGGTGCCGTCGGTGTACTGGAACGACATCGGGACGTCGGGCATGGTGCCGTGCGGGGAGGTCACGCCGACCTTGGCGTCGGCCTTGGCGCCGTCCTGTTTGATCTCGCCGACGGCGAAACTGACCTGGTAATGGGCGAGTCCCTGGTTCATGGTCTCGATATTTCCGAGACGCTTGTCGCCGTCGACGACTAGTTTGGCTTTGTCGGCGGCCGGTTTTGCCGGGTCGGCGAAGGCCGTGAGGACGCTCTGCAGGCTCTCCGCGGTCGGCGCGGGCGCGGCGGCGGCCGACACGGACGTATTCGTGGGCGTAGAACCCTTGTCGTCGGAGCTACATGCGGTCACAGTTGCGGTAACGGCCGCGAAGGCCGCGACGGTAGCTACGGAAACACGAAGCGTCCGGGAGACGTTGCGCATACCAGGAGTACGACTGGTGGGAAGGAGCATCAACGGCACCTTTCGGCTCGGACCGGCGTTAACTCGCCGGAAACAGGTTAGGGCAGGCTAACATGCCTGTCCGGCCCGTGGGCCGCAGCCTAGATGTGATCACGACGAAACCATGTCGGAAAGCGGGAACGGTTAGAGCCCGGTAGCGTTGATAGACCGGGACTGGGAGGAGCAGCATCATGAGCCCCATCGAACATTCGGATTCGGCAGCCTGGAGGGAACTCGAGGCCGTACGTGCCGAGGCAGCTGCACTCCGGAGGCAACTCGCCGACACGCCCGATCGCACACGGGAATTGGAAGCGCGTGTTGATTCGCTGACGATTCGCAACACCAAGTTGATGGACACCCTGAAGGAAGCGCGCCAGCAACTGGTCGCTCTCCGTGAGGAAGTGGATCGCCTCGGCCAGCCACCCTCGGGCTACGGCGTTCTCATCGGTGTGTACGACGATCAGACGGTCGATGTGTTCACCTCCGGGCGCAAGATGCGGCTGACCTGTTCGCCGAATATCGACACCACCACCCTCACCTACGGCCAGACCGTGCGCTTGAACGAGGCGCTGACCGTGGTGGAGGCCGGGAACTTCGACGCGATCGGCGAAATCGGCACGCTGCGTGAGATTCTCGACGACGGCCGCCGGGCCCTGGTCGTCGGGCACGCCGACGAGGAGCGCGTGGTCTGGCTGTCCGGCCCGCTGTCCGCGCTGGTCGACGTGGACGACCTCGAGGATCCGGATCGCCCGATTCGCAAACTGCGCCCGGGTGATTCGCTGCTGGTCGACACCAAGGCCGGCTTCGCCTTCGAGCGGATCCCCAAGGCCGAGGTCGAGGACCTGGTGCTGGAGGAGGTCCCCGATGTCAACTACGAGGACATCGGTGGTCTGTCCCGCCAGATCGAGCAGATCCGCGACGCCGTCGAATTGCCGTTCCTGCACAAGGATCTGTTCCGCGAGTACGCGCTGCGCCCGCCCAAGGGCGTGCTGCTCTACGGTCCGCCCGGTTGCGGTAAGACGCTGATCGCCAAGGCCGTCGCCAACTCGCTCGCCAAGAAGATCGCCGAGGCGCGCGGTGAGGACGCCAAGGAAGCCAAGTCGTTCTTCCTCAATATCAAGGGCCCCGAGCTGCTCAACAAGTTCGTGGGTGAGACCGAGCGCCACATCCGGATCATCTTCCAGCGGGCTCGCGAGAAGGCCTCCGAGGGCACCCCGGTGATCGTGTTCTTCGACGAGATGGACTCGATCTTCCGCACCCGTGGTTCGGGCGTCTCCTCCGATGTGGAGACCACCGTTGTGCCGCAGTTGCTCTCGGAGATCGACGGTGTCGAGGGCCTGGAGAACGTCATCGTGATCGGCGCCTCCAACCGCGAGGACATGATCGACCCCGCGATCCTGCGGCCCGGCCGCCTGGACGTGAAGATCAAGATCGAGCGGCCCGATGCCGAAGCGGCGCAGGACATCTTCTCCAAGTACCTGACCGAGACGCTGCCGCTGCGCTCCGACGATCTCAGCGAGTTCGACGGCGACCGCGGCAAGTGCGTGCAGGCCACCATCGAACGCGTGGTGGATCGTATGTACGCCGAGAGCGATGACAACCGCTTCCTGGAGGTCACCTACGCCAACGGTGACAAGGAAGTCCTGTACTTCAAGGACTTCAACTCCGGCGCCATGATCCAGAACATCGTGGACCGGGCCAAGAAGTACGCCATCAAGTCGGTCCTGGAGACCGGCAACCCGGGTCTGAGCATCCAGCATCTCTACGATTCGATCGTGGACGAGTTCTCCGAGAACGAGGACCTGCCCAACACCACGAATCCCGATGACTGGGCTCGCATCTCGGGTAAGAAGGGCGAGCGCATCGTCTACATCCGCACCTTGGTGACGGGGAAGAACGCCAGCGCCAGCCGTGCCATCGACACCGAGTCCAATACGGGTCAGTACCTGTAGGACTCGGAAGAGACGAGGGGCCCGCTTCCGGTCGGAGGCGGGCCCTTCGCCATGCTTCGAGGATGGTGCCGCTGATCAGCTTCCGGGGATGAACCCCGGATAGACCCAGTGGCTGACGCCGCCGCCGGGAGCGAATTGGCCGGTCAGGTTGGGGTAGTTCGCCGACAACCGCTTCAGCTGATGCGGGTTGCCGTCGGCGTCGGCCTGGAAGCAGCTGGTGTCCACGCCGTGGAACCCGGCGCAGACCACGCGCGTCGAGTTGCCGTACGGGGACGTCAGACGCGGCCGGTCGACCAGGGGGTTCCAGTAGTCGAGGTCGGCCGGGGTGAGGAAGTTGCTCGCCTCGTGCACGTAGATGGCGCTGTTGGGTTGCTGCACGGGCCATTCGTCCGCGGCCGCGGTGCCGGCGCCGAGGGCCAGTGCGCCCCCGGTGACGGCCGCGGCCACGGCCAGCCGCGTGATGTGGCGGGTGATCGTGTTCATGTACCCCTCCATGGAACGTCGATTGACAATGCGCATCGAAGAAGGCATCGCTGATTGCCCGGCGACTGTAACGGACTCCGCGGTCGCTGTGCGGGAATCAACGCAGCGTGGTTCGCCTACCCGTGGGTGGCGAGCGGGCGATCCTCGGTCCAGTCGACGTGCAGGCGGCGTTCCCGGAATCGCCACCGGTGACCGTCGCGGGCGAAGGTGTCGGCGTAGCGGATGTTCATGACAAAGATCCGGGACCCGGTCGCGTCGTCGTAGACATGGGAAGCGGTGCAGTACGTTTCGCCGCGAACCGCCGCGCCGGAGAAGTCGAGCAGCTGGTTGGCGATGAGGTGCTGGGTGACGCGGTAGCGGTCGAGGGGTTTCATGGCGGCCTCGATCTCGGCACGCCCGCGGACCGTGGTGGCGGCCCGGCCGGATCCCCATTCGATGATCAACGCGCCGTCCTCGGTGAAGAGTTCGGCGATGGCGCTGTCGCGGCGGCGGTCGGCGTGCGAGGCGTAGGTCTCGGTGAGTTCGCGCAGGGCGAGGCGGTCACGCAGGGTATCCATGACTCTTCCTAACGCTCGCTCGGGTTTCGGGTATTCGATCCGGCCCACTGGCCGGGAAACTGTTCCCCAAATGTCGCCGTGTTTTCGCTGCCCGCCATCGCGAGAAGTGCAACATCAATGGATGGCGAATGTGCGAGCGGCGCTGGTGCAGACGAGCTGGACCGGCGACAAGGAGTCCATGATCGAGGCGCACGAGCACTACGCGCGCCAGGCGGCCGCGGCCGGAGCGAAGGTGATCTGTTTCCAGGAGCTGTTCTACGGGCCGTACTTCTGCCAGGTGCAGGACACCGCGTTCTACGATTACACCGAATCGGTGCCGGGCCCGACCGTGGAGCGGTTCGCGGCGCTGGCCCGCGAACTCGGCCTGGTCATGGTGCTGCCGGTGTACGAGCAGGAACAGCCCGGCCTGCTCTACAACACCGCCGCGGTGGTCGACGCCGACGGCCGCTATCTCGGCAAATACCGCAAACACCACATTCCGCATGTGCACGGGTTCTGGGAGAAGTTCTATTTCCGGCCCGGGAATCTCGGCTGGCCGGTCTTCGACACCGCGGTCGGCCGGATCGGCGTCTACATCTGCTACGACCGGCATTTCCCCGAAGGCTGGCGGGCGCTGGGCCTGGCGGGCGCGGAGATCGTGTTCAACCCCTCCGCCACCTCGCGCGGGCTGTCGGGCTATCTGTGGAAGCTCGAACAGCCCGCGTCGGCGGTGGCCAACGAGTACTTCATCGGGGCCATCAACCGGGTGGGCATCGAGGAGTACGGGGATGACGACTTCTACGGCACCAGCTACTTCGTCGATCCGGAGGGCCAATTCGTCGGGGAGGTCGGCTCCGACACCGCGCCCGAGCTGATCGTGCGCGACCTGAACATGGACCTGATCAAAGTGGTGCGCGACCGCTGGGCCTTCTACCGCGACCGCCGCCCCGACGCCTACGGAAAGCTGGTGGAGCCGTGAGCATCACCTTCATTCACGGCGGAACCGTGGTGTCCGCCACCGGATCCCAGCCCCTCGACATTCTCGTCGACGGCGAGACCATCGCCGCGGTCCTCCGGCCGGGCGCCACCGCGCTGGGCGCCGACCTGGCCGCGGCCGCCGACACCGTCATCGACGCCACCGGCAAATACGTGATCCCCGGCGGCGTCGACCCGCACACCCACATGCAGCTGCCCTTCGGCGGCACCGAGGCCTCCGACACCTTCGAGACCGGGACCCGCGCCGCGGCGTGGGGCGGCACCACCACCATCGTCGACTTCGCCGTGCAGAAACCGGGGGAGCGGGTACAGGACAGCCTGGCGCTGTGGCACGAGAAGGCGGACGGCCGCTGCGCCATCGACTACGGGTTCCACCAGATCGTCGGCTCGGTGGACGCCGAATCCCTGAAGGGCATGAGCGAATTGGTGGCCGCGGGCGTCACCAGTTTCAAACTGTTCATGGCCTATCCGGGCGTCTTCTACTCCGATGACGGGCAGATCCTGCGCGCCATGCAAACCGCCGGTGACCTGGGCGCGATGCTGATGATGCACGCCGAGAACGGGATCGCCATCGATGTGCTCGTCGAACAGGCACTGGCCCGCGGTGAGACCGCGCCGGTGTATCACGGCCTGACCCGGCCGTGGCAGCTGGAGGAGGAGGCCACCCACCGCGCGATCATGCTGGCGCAGTTGACCGGTGCGCCACTCTACGTCGTGCACGTCTCCGCCAAGCAGGCCCTGGAACAGATCGCGCGGGCGCGGGGCAAGGGGCAGAACGTATTCGGCGAGACCTGCCCGCAATACCTGTACCTGTCCTTGGAGGAGAACCTGGCCGCACCGGGTTTCGAGGGTGCGAAATGGGTGTGCTCGACCCCGCTGCGCGCCCGCGCGGAGGGGCATCAGGACGAGTTGTGGCGCTACATCCGCACCGGCGACGTCTCCACCGTGGCCACCGACCACTGCCCGTTCTGCATGAAGGACCAGAAGGAACTCGGACTCGGCGATTTCAGCAAGATCCCCAACGGGATCGGCGGCGTCGAACACCGCCTGGACCTGATGTTCCAGGGCGTGAAGGACGGCCGCATCTCGCTGGAGAAATGGGTGGAGGTGTGCTGCACCGCCCCGGCCCGGATGTTCGGGCTGTACCCGCGCAAAGGGGTGATCAACCCCGGCGCCGACGCCGATGTGGTGATCTATGACCCGAACGGGCACACCAGCATCGGGGTCGGCAAGACCCACCATATGAACATGGATCACTCGGCCTACGAGGGCTTCGAGATCGACGGCCACGTGGACACCGTGCTCGCGCGTGGCCGGGTGATCGTCGACGGCGGGCGGTATCTGGGCAGCGCCGGGCACGGCCGATTCCTGAAACGCGGTCTGTCGCAGAGCCTCATCTGACCCATCGGCTTGGAGGGAAGGTTCCGGCATGGACATCGGCGTGGTGCTGCAGTGCAACCCGCCCGCCTCCCGGGTGATCGAACTGGCCAGACTCGCGGAGACGCACGGGTTCTCGCACGTGTGGACCTTCGATTCGCACCTGCTGTGGCAGGAGCCGTACGTCATCCACAGCCAGATCCTCGCGGCCACCCGGCGTGTCGTGGTCGGGCCCATGGTCACCAACCCGGCGACCCGGGACTGGACGGTCACCGCGTCCACCTTCGCCACCCTCAACGACATGTTCGGCAACCGCACCGTCTGCGGGATCGGCCGCGGTGATTCGGCGGTGCGCACCCTGGGCGGACGGCCCGCGAACCTGGCCACGTTGCGCGAATCCATCGGCGTCATCCGGGAATTGGGCAATGGCCGCAGCGTGCGGATCGGGGACACCGTGATCCATTTCCCGTGGGCGAGCCGGTCGCGGCTGCCGGTGTGGGTGGCCGGATACGGGCCGCGCGCCCTGGAGCTCGCGGGGGAGGTGGGCGACGGGTTCATCCTCCAGCTGGCCGATCCCGACATCACCGCGTGGACCATCGCGCGGGTGCGCGCGGCCGCCGAACGCGCGGGGCGCGATCCGGACTCGATCACCCTCTGCGTGGCCGCCCCGGCCTATGTCACCGACGGCACGCCCGCGTCCCTGGCCCATGCCCGTGAGCAGTGCCGCTGGTTCGGCGGGATGGTCGGCAACCATGTCGCCGAGATCGTGGCGCGCTACGGCACGCACTCCGAGGTGCCGGCCGCGCTGACCGATTACGTCGCGGGCCGCCACGGCTACGACTACAACGAGCACGGCCGGGCCGGCAACCCGCACGCGGAGTTCGTGTCCGACGAGATCGTGGACCGGTTCTGTGTGCTCGGCACCCCCGACCAGCACCTGGCCCGGTTGCGTGACCTCGAGGCGCTGGGCGTCGACCAATTCGCGGTCTACCTGCAGCACGACGCCAAGACCGCGACCCTGGACGCGTACGGCGAATCGGTCCTGCCGCGCCTGGCGCCCGCGATCGATGCCACAGTGCACCAGTCTCTGTGATGTAGATCACACTTTTATCAAACCGATATAAACGCAGATGGAACCCGTTCTACCGTGTAACTCCGGTCGGGTTGCTGAAAGTTCTCCGGACAAAGGCCTTCCCTTTGATTGTGAACCGTGGATGATTCACATACCCGACATGCAATGGATAGATGAGGAGTAGCAAGTGACCGGATCCGCTGAGGATTTCCTGGCTGCAGTTCTGATCAAGACCATCACGGGTCTGTTCAGCGGCAGCGCCGGTGGTAGCGCCCAGCCGACCGCCTGAACATCGCAAGGAACCGACGGCCCATCGAATCGCGCGGGATTCGGTGGGCCGTCGGCGTATCCGGCGACCGCCGCCGATGGTCGAATCGAGACCTTCGCGACCGCCCTGGCCTCCCGCGTTCCCGCGCGGACATGTCGTAGCTTGATGGATCGTGAGGCATCTGACCGCAGCGATGTTGGTTCTGGGTCTTTCGATCACCCTGGGGCAGGCGCCCGCGCGGGCGGAGTCGGATCCGCCGACATCCGCCGCGCCCGCCGTCCCCTCCACCCGCTCGGCACCGGTGCCGGAGGCGCCGAATCCGCTGCAGCGGTGGATCGACGAGCATGTGCCCGCGCCGACGCAGATGGTCCCGCGCGCGGCGCGGCCGCTGGCGGCGCCGGGGGATCTGCCGCCGGAGTTGACGGCGTTCTGGAATGCCGTGCAGTCCCCGCCGACCGGGGACCCGCTGTTCGACGCGTGGCCCGCCGATCTCGCCCGCTACGCGCCCGGCGAGATGCTGGATTCGCGCGATGTGACGGGCTCGGCGCGCCCGACCATGCTGCTGTTGAACCTCACCGGCATCTCGCGTGCCACGCTGCTGAAGTTCCGCACCACCAATTCCGCGGGCGAGCCGTCGATCGGCACCGCGACCCTGGTCCTGCCGCCGCGGGAGTGGCCCGGGCCCGGCCCACAGCCGGTGCTCGTGAACGCGCCCGCCACCAATTCGCTCAACAAGCGCTGTACCCCCGGATATGTGCTGGCCCACGGCATGGAGGTACCGACCGGCAACGACTTCACCCCGTCGCCGACCACCTGGGCGCTCGAACACGGGTACGCGCTGATCATCCCCGATCACGAGGGGCCGCTGATGGCCTATTCGGAGCCGACCGTCGCCGGGCACAATGTGCTCGACGCGATCCGCGCGGTCCGCGGGTTCGCCCCGGATCGGTTCGGGCGCAGTCGTTTCGCCACGACCGGGTACTCCGGCGGCGCGATCGCGTCGAACGCCGCGGCCATGCTGGTGTCGGACTACGCGCCGGATCTGCTCCCGTACTTCGCGGGTGCGAGTTTCGGGGGACTGGTCAACGACTATCGCCGGTTCGCCCACACCTTCGACGGGTCCTACATCTCGGCGTTCCTGCTCAGCACCGTGCTCGCGCTCGGGCGGGAGCATCCGGAGATCCTCGGTCTGATGAATCACGCGGCGCAGTGGCTGGCGACCTCGCCGATCAAGGACAACTGCAGTGGCAGTTTCGGGGCGCTCGGGATCGCGCCCATCCCGGTCGACCTCATGGCCCGGGTCGACAAGTCGCTCGACAGCGCGGCGGCCGAATCGGTCTTCCGGCAGCTGAGCATGCGGGGCCGGAAATCGGGTGTGCCGCTGTTCATCTACCACGGCGTCCACGATCCGTGGATTCCCGTGGCGGAGGCCGAGGAACTGTGGCGCGCGCAGTGCGCGCTGGGGGTGGCGGCGACGAAGAACATCGTCGGCGGTGAACACCTCGCCGCCTATGTCAGCTCCTACGGCGCGACCATGGACTGGCTCGATCAACGCCTGCGCGGGGTCCCGGCCACGGGCAACTGCGCCGGGCCCGCGGGCGGGCGGTGACGCCGGTTCAGCGCAGCAGGTCGCCGATCAGCACCCGGGTGTCGGGGACGAACGGCCAGTGCGGGTCCTCCACGTAGGAGCGTAGTTCCTCGTCGCTCCACCACCAGCCGTCCACGATCTCCTCGGGCTGATGGGTGATCGGGCCGTCGTAGCGCAGCTCGTAGGCGAACAGGTGGCAACGCATCGGCCGGCCCTCCCATTCGCCGTCCCAGGCCGCGGCGGCCAGCGGGAGCGGCCGGTCGTCGTGCGGGCCCAGCACGATGCCCAGTTCCTCGGCCAGTTCGCGGACCGCGGCCTCGGCCGGATCCTCGCCCGGGCCCAGCACCCCGCCGGCCAGGCAGTCGTGCATGCCGGCGAAGACCGCCTTGGTGTCGGTCCGCTTGTGCACGTACACCTTCGACCCGTCGAGCGAGCGCACCAGCACGCCCGCGCTGGCATGCCAGAGGCCCCGCTCGTACACCACCGCGCGCTCCTGCGCGCCGACCTCACGTCCGACCGCGTCGTACACCGCGATCAACTCCGGCATGAACGGGCCCTCCTCGCCTGGCGCGCCGCGGGTCCCGGCGCTCTGAACAGCACTTTAGTGATGCCGCCCGACGGGCGCGCGGTACGGTCGGGTATCGCGGCGCGCCGCGGTCGCACGCGCTGTCACGAGGCCGCCGCCGGGGCGCGCGCGGCGGCGTAGCCTCAGGGGCGCAACCGTTTTCGTCAGGGAGGACGAGACCATGCCACTGCCGCGGACACTCGCGAGGATCAACCGCCGGATCAGCAATCCGGTGCTGGGGATCGCGGCCCGCGTCACGCCGCTGTTCGGGGTCGTGGTGCACCGGGGACGCAAGTCGGGGCGGGTGTACCGGTCGCCGGTCATGGTCTTCCGGCGCGACGGCGGCTACCGGATCGCCCTGACCTACGGGCGGAACGTGGACTGGCTGAAGAACATTCGCGCGGCGGGCAGCTTCGAGTTCGAGACGCGCGGGCACACCGTCACGCTCACCGACCCGGTGCTCGGGCACGATGCCAGCGCGTCCTGGGCGCCGCCGCTGGTGCGGCAGGTGCTGGTGGGTCTGAACGCCGCGGACTACGTCCAGGTCCGGCCCGCGGACCGCTGACGCCCGGCATGCTCGAAGGTTGCCGGGGGCGGCTTCGGGCCGTGCGACCGCTCAGCGCACCCGGAGCCGGATGATGACGCAGCCCTGCTGCCAGCTCTGGTACGCGTCGGCCCGGTTCGGATTGCCGTCGGCGTCGAAGCCGATGCCGTTGTACCTCGCCCACTGCTTGTTGTCGCGGGCGATGTCCTCCGAGAGCCGGACCACCGTGTCCGCGTCGGAGATCACCTCCGCGTCGGCGGGGCGTCGCGGGCCGCCGAACGACACCTCGATGGGGACGCCGGAGCGGATATTGCTCACCCAGGGACGCGTGCCGGCGCCGATCAGGATGTCGCCCGCGTGGCGGGTGTAGGCCACCGGCACGTCGTACCGTGTGCCGGACTTGCGGCCCACCACGTGCAGGATGCACAACCGCTTGCCGACCCGGAGGGACAGCACCGGCGCCCGCAGCAGGCCGCGGATGACGGCATTGATCAGGTTCTGGTACCAGTGGACGGACGCGGGGCCGGTGGTGCTCGGGGTGCCGTAGGGATTGGTGGCGGGTCTGTGGTCGGTCATGCCGACCTCCTTCGCTGAAAAGCGTGGCACGGCAGTCTCGCCCGGCATCGAGGAGAGGTGTCGGAGCCGCGCGGGCAGGGCCGCGGCCGGTGCGGCTCCGCGGTCGCGAGATCTTTGCGGGGATGCCGTCGTGCGGCGATCCACCTCTGAGTAATAGCCGAACCGAGCGACTGTAATCACGGTGGTGATTGGTATGACGCGGCCGGTGATCGATCCGGGTCATCGTGCTCGCCGAGACCCCGGCGAGCACGGTGTGCGGCGGCCTCGGTGCACACCCGTTGCGTGCGGTGCCCCCAGCGGACGGGCGTTTCGACACGGGTGCGTTTCTGACACTGGCGCAGGGCGCCGTGCCGCGTCCGAAATTTGCTGGAAGGAAGCTGTAGATTTCGAGTGTTCGCAGCATGATCCGGCGGCGAGGAGCGCGCGTTGACCGATGTGGTGGATCGACCGGCCCGGTCGAACGGTGGTGGACGGCATGCCAAACCCGTGGAACGGCCGCCGTTCGCGTGGCTGACCGTGGCCGCGGTCGCGGTGCCCGCCGCCGTGGTGCTGCTGCTGTCGGCGCGCCGCTACGGCTACTTCGGCGACGAGCTGTACTTCCTGGCCGCGGGCCGCCGCCCCGCGTTCGGCTATGCCGACCAGGGGCCGGTGCTGCCCTTGCTGGCGCGGCTGATGGACACCATCGCGCCGGAGTCCTACTTCGTGCTGCGGCTGCCCGCGGTCGCGCTGACGGTGACCGCGATCGTGTTGTGCGCCCTGCTGGCCCGTGAATTCGACGGCGGCCGCTGGGCGCAACTGCTGGCGGCCATCGGCTACGCGAGCTCACCGTTCCTGCTGTTGCAGGGCACCATGCTCACCACCAACGCGGTCGATACCGCGCTGTGGGTCATCATCACCTGGCTGGTGGTGCGCTGGGTGCGGTCCCGCGACGATCGGCTGCTGCTGGCCGCCGCCCTCGTCACCGCCGTCGATATGCAGGTGAAGTGGCTGATCCCGTTCTTCTGGATCGCGGTCGTGATCGGCAGCCTGCTGTGCGGGCCGCGGGAATTGGTGCGCAGGCCGCTGTTGTGGACCGGTGGCGCGATCGTGGTGCTGGCCACGGTGCCCGAACTCGTCTGGCAGGAACGCCATTCGTGGCCGCAGTTGAAGATGGGCGGGGTGATCGGATCCGAACAGGGGATCCTGGGCGGTCGGCTGCTGTTCCTGCCCATGTCGATCAGCCTGGCCGGATACCTCGGGGCGCTGCTGCTGCTGTGGGGATTGTGGGTGCTGCTGCGCTGGGATGTGCTGCGGCCCTACCGGTTCCTGGGCGTCACGCTGCTGTTGTTGTTCGCGGCCTTCCTGATCACCGGCGGGCGGATCTACTACGCGGCGGGCATGTACGCGGTCATGATCGCGGCGGGCGCGGTCGGCGTGGTCGGCACCGCCGAGCGCATCGCACCGCTGTGGCGGCGGCTGCTGACCGCGGGCATCGCCGTACTGGCCGTGGGCGCAACGGCTTTCACGCTGTACTCGACGCCGTGGCGGCCCGCTGAGGAGGTGCATCCGCCCAAGGACGATGCCGAGGCGGCGATCAATATCGGCGTCTACGGATCCTTCGGCTGGCACGAACTCACCGACGAGGTCACCCGCGCCTACGACGCGCTCGGTCCGGCCGAGCGTGCGCGCGCCGTCATCATCACCGACACCTATTGGCAGGCCGGCGCTCTCGACGAGTTCGGCCGCGCGCACCTGCCGCCGCTGTACAGTCCCAGCCGCGGCTTCGGCTACTTCGGCACTCCGCCCGACGACGCCTCGGTGGTGCTGGCCGTCGGCGGCTACGAGGCGGTGCTGCGCGGCCAGTTCGAGCACGTCGACCCGGTCGGCAAGGTCGACACCCGGCTCGGGTTCAAGGGCAACACCCAGGACGTCACCATCTGGAAGTGCTCGGGCCCGAAGAAGCCGTGGTCACAGGTGTGGCCGCAGTGGATGCACCTGTAATAGGCCGGACCACGGCCGCCGCGGACGTCTCCCGCTCGCGGCAGCGGCGCACCGCCGCGGCCAAACGCGGGAACGGCGCGGTCAATTCGTCGCTGAGCGGGCCGTGCAGGCCGAGCTGGCAGAGCACGCCGGTGGCCGCCAGGATGGTGCGCCCGATGGGCGCGTACTCCGGCGGGGTGGTGAGGTGGCGCGACACATTGGACAGGCTCGGCTCGGTGGCGCGCCGCACCTGCGCGCGCAGCCACGCCTGGCTCAGGTGGGCGTCGCGGTGCCGGTACAGGTCCACGATCGGGGCGACCATGCCGACCAGGTCGGCGATCGCGAATTCCCGTTCCGGGCGCACGAATCCGTGCTCGCGCAGCGCCGTCTCCAGGTCGGCGGGGTCGCCCTCGAGGGCCGCGGCGCCGATATCGCCCACCAGGGCGGGGAATTCGGCCGGGAACGGTGAGCACGCGCCGAAGTCCAGGACACCCAGGCGGCCGTCGGGCAGCACCCGGAAATTACCCGGATGCGGATCGGTGTAGAGCAGTCCGGTCCGGGCGAAGCTCGCCATCACGAAACGCGTCACCAGCAGCCCGGCCCGGGTGCGCTCGGCGGGCGTGCCCGAGGCGATCACCCGGTGCAGCGGAACGCCGTCGAGCCATTCGGTGACCAGCACATCGCCCTGCTGATCGACCACGGCCGGGATGTGGAAGTCGGGGTCGCCGGCGAAGGCGGCGGCGAAGATCCGTTGCGTGGCGGCTTCTTCGGCGTAGTCGAGTTCCGCGCCGATGCAGACGGCGAACGCCTCGGTCACCGCCCGGGTGTCGAGGTCCGGGGCGAAGACCTTGGCCAGCGGCGCGAGCCGGCGCATATGCTCGAGATCCGCCGCGACCGCCGCGCGCGCCCCGGGATACATGAGCTTCACCGCGACCCGCCGCCCATCCGGCCACACCGCGCGATGCACCTGCCCCACCGAGGCGGCGGCCGCCGCGCGAGTGTCGAACTCGGCGAACCGATCCCGCCACCCGTCGCCCATCGACGCCGCCATGGCCCGATCGACCGCGGCCGGCAGCATCGCGGGCACCGAATCCTGCAGTCGCGTCAGCGCCTCCCGATACGGCTCGCCCAGCTCCGGCGGCAACGCCAGCTCGTAGAGCGCCAGCAGCTGACCCAGTTTGGCCGCGACGCCCTTGAGTTCGCCCAGCACCTCGAACATGTGCTGGGCGGTGCGCGCCTGGATATCGAGTTCGACCTCGTGCGACGGGGTTCCGAGCGCCCGCCGTCCGAGCCCGCCCGCCCGGCGCGCGGCATAGGCCACCGGCAGCGCGGTGATCTTGGCGGTGCGGGCCGCCGAGCGGGTCGGCAGGCCATCGGCCGTCCCGGTCGAGCGGCGGCGCGCGCGCCGGAAACCGCCCTGGCGCGGTTCGAGCATCGAGAACCTCCGAAACGTCGAGAGCCTCACTGTGTCACGGTGTCGATCTTCGCGGCTGGGCGGCGGTGACCGCAAGGACCGGGTGCGGGCGCCGGCCTAGCGCTCGAACGCCGAGGCCGGTCCCAGCGGCACCACCAGCGCCGACGGATACGCGGCGGTCCGCTGGATCTGCTGCGAGGTGCCCAGCAGGCGGCCCAGATCGGCCGGGTTCGGGATGGTCGACGGGAAGGTGCCGCTGGTGATGCGCAGGCGCAGCGCGTGGCCGGGCTCCAGGCGGTGGAAGGCGGGGCGGATCTTGATCTCCATCCGCGCCACCTCGCCGGGGGAGAGCAGCTGTTCGTTCTCCTTCAGCACGGTGTGCTCGGGCGCGTACACGGTCCCGTCGCCGGTGCGCCAGGTCTTGCCGTCGTCGAGGGTGCGCTGGCTGGCCAATTGCGAACCGCCGGTGATGTTCACGGCCGTCCCGTCCGGCGCGACATCGTCGAGCCACACCTGGAAGGCGGCATCGGAGCCGGTGGAGGACGCGTAGAGGGTGACGGCCGACGGCCCGGCCAACATGGTCGGCTCGGTCACCGGGTCCATGGTGTAGCGCAGCCCGGCGGTGGGGTTCTGCACCCATTCGGTGCACGGGTTGGAGACGGTGAAGATCCGGAACACGAAGTCGAACAGGCCCGCCGCCCACTGGCCCAGCGTCTCGCGGTTGCAGATCGTGTCGATTCCGGTGTAGTCCAGCCGATCCGAGGCTTCGGCGGCGGTCGGCACGTCCGCGACGAGGCGGTCGCCGTCGAAGTAGCGCCGCTCGACGGTGGTCTGCTCGAACGGGTAGCGCGCGGTGTCGGCGGCGGTGTTGTCGGCGTCGATGACGTGCAGCGGCGTGCGGGTCTCGTCGATGCCGTTGGGAATGTCCTTGAGCCACCGGTCGAACCAGGCCAGCGTGATCTGGTCGGTGTCCATACGCGAGCCGGGACCCAGCCCGAGTCCGACGTGATACCAAGGGCCCATGAGCAGTTGGTAGCGTCCGTCGGTCTTCTGATCGGGCGCCATCGGCGCGAACTGGTCGCGCCCGGCGGCCAGGTTCTGCAATTGCGCGTAATTGCGCACCGCGCCTTCCTGATACAGGTCCCACCAGCCGTCCACCTGGTACATGGCGATGCCGTTGTCGACCAGGTTGTGCAGGTCGGTCTCGAAACGCCGCTCGCGCCACCACGAGTTGTCGTAGGCGGTGGGTCCGCCGGTGTAGGCGTCGAAGAGCAGTTTCACGGTGCTGGTGTCGGGTCCGGCCAGGGCGGCGAGGTGGTCGCCGAGGGACTTCAGGAAGGTCTGCGGCGACAGCGGCGCGGTCAGGAACGGGCCGATCAGGCTCAGGTACGGGACCATGAGCGAGATGACGGTCAGCAGCAGCGGGCTCATCATGCCGTCGTGGTCGAGCACCTCGTCGAAGATATTGTTGGGCACCGCGAACGGCACGATCGCCCGCAACGGCGAATCGGGTCCGACGGTCTCGGCGGTGCGCATGGCGGACAGGCCGGGGAACGAGTAGCCGTACATGCCGACCTTGCCATTGGAGCCGGGCAGCTTGGCCGCCCAGTCCACCAGCTCCGCGCCATCCTTGCCGTCCTGCTGCGAGGCGGGGCTCCACGCGCCGGTGGACCCGCCGGTGCCGCGCACGTCCGCGGTCACCTCGATGTAGCCGTGGCGGACCAGCATGTCCTGCATGGAGGTGGCCTGATTGATGACCCGGCGCGCGTCCTTCAGCTGATCGGGCAGCTGGATGCGCAGCTCGTCGATGACCGAGGTGATGGCGGCGGTCAGCGCGCTGGCGACCGCGCCGTAGGTGGTGAAGTTGACGACCACCGGGAACTCGCCCGCGGCCCGCTGCCCGGTCGCCGGATCGGTCGGATACCGCACCTCGGCCTGCAACTGAGTCCCGTCGGACAGTGAAACCACCTGTCCCAGTTGATAACCCACCCCGTACCGCTCCGGCGTGGGCCGGTAGTCGGAGGGCAGGCCGAAATTCGCGGGCGCGTCGGGCACCGGCCCGAACACGGGCGCGGCCGCGACCGGTGTGGTGGCGGCGATGGTCATGGTCAGCGCGGAGAAACCGGCAACGGCCCACGGGGCCAGGCGGCGGCGCGGACGGAAGGAGCTACTCAACGAACTACCCCTGCGGATTTCGGGAGGCCCCGGCCGGCGCGAGCCGGATGCCGCGCCGCACGACCTCGTCGTCGGCCTTCAGCACACCGCACAATGCCCACACGTCGGTATCGGCAATCGCCAAGAGTGTGGACGAAGGCATTGTGCAGCCGACCAAACCGCGGGCGCGGGGGAACGAGCGGGAGCAATGCGTCGGCCCGCCACATCGGTGCGGGCCGTGCGGGGGCAGACCGGCGGCGAGGTGTCGTCGCGCAGCGGATGGGGTCGGTGGCGACGCGAACTATGGTGCGAAACAGGCGGTTTCGAGCCGCCGCGCGATTCGGGCGGCCGACAGGGTCATCGCGTCCGTTGGGCGGTGCGGATCCAGCCCCGTCAGCTCGTGCACCCGGGCCAGGCGATAGGTGACGGTATTGCGGTGGACGTTGAGCAGCCGGGCGGTGGCCAGCTGGTTGAAGCCGGTGTCGACGAAGACGTCCAGGGTTTCGGTCAATACCGTCTGGCTGTCCAGGGGCTCGAGCACGGCGGCCAATCCGGGGCGCGCGGAACCGCCCGCGGCGACGGTGTATTCGAACATCAGGTCCGCGCGGCGGCAGACCGGGTGCGGGCGGCCCAGGCAGCGGCCCAGCTCGGCCAGCGTGCGCGCCTCGGCGAACACCTCGGGGATCGCGGC
>NZ_JBSGCY010000038.1:0-47714 GCF_053602115.1 Nocardia sp. NPDC004582
GGGCGATCCGACCGCCCACGCCGAAGTCCTCGCCCTGCGCGCCGCCGCCCGGGTCCACGGCGACGGCTGGCGGCTCGAGGGCGCGACCCTGGCGGTCACCCTCGAACCGTGCACCATGTGCGCCGGCGCCCTGGTCCTCGCCCGCGTCTCCCGCGTCGTCTTCGGCGCCTGGGAACCCAAAACCGGCGCCGTCGGCTCCCTCTGGGACGTGGTCCGTGACCGACGTCTCAATCACCGCCCCCAAGTCCGAGCCGGCGTCCTCGAATCCGAATGCGCCGCCCTCCTCGACTCTTTCTTCCAATCCCACCGCCCCTAGCCCCCTCTCCAGCCGATTTCGGTTTCCGCACGGTCCTCCTGTAAAGTCACCACCGGTGGCGTGTCCGAGCGGCCTAAGGAGCACGCCTCGAAAGCGTGTGAGGGGTAACCCCCCTCCGAGGGTTCAAATCCCTCCGCCACCGCTGAGAAGCCCCTCACCTGTTCGCAGGTGAGGGGCTTCTTCTATGTCCGGGCCTCGCGCGCCGAATCGGCGGGCGCGCTACCGGCGTAGGGCGTTATCCGGACGAAAAGGTTTGTTTAAGGCTCGGTCCGCAGGATTGCTTGCAACGCAGCACTTTCCATGCGAACGAGCAGCCCGGAGGCTTCGATGTCCCACCCGTACAACCAGCTTGGTCAGCCATATTGGCACCCCGCGCAGCCCGTGCCGCCTCGTCCGGTCAGCGCTGCCGCGTTGCTCGCGGGAATCGCGGCCCTTGGATTCGGACTGCTCAATGCGTTGGGAAGCGTTATGCAGTACCACCTGTGGTGGAGCTATTCGGCTGAGATGCGGGAGCTCGTCGGTGTGCTGCCCTCGATGGTGTGCGGCCCGATCGCGGCCCTGCTCCTGATTCCCGGCGGTGTCTTGCTGCTGCGTCGTACCTCGGTAGGCCGAGTCCTGGTGATACTCGGCTTCGTACCGCTCTTCACCGTGCAGGTGCTCGACTGGCAGAAGCACCTGCCCACGAGCCCTGTTGTTATGGTCTGGTCCCTCGGGTTCATGGCCTTCTATCTGGGCGTGGTCATCCTCGCCGCTCTGCCCTCCGTCACCCGCTGGATCAACGCCCCGCATCGTTGAACCGTTGTGGGGCGCGCGTTTTCAGGGGCGGAGGCCGTCGAGTAGTAGGTCGAGGACTCGGTGGACGGCGGTGGGGTAGGGCTCGTCGGGGGTGGCGTAGATCTGGAGGGTCATCAGGCGGCCGATGTCGGCGGGGGTGACGTCGGGGCGGAGGGCGCCCTCGGCGTGGGCTCGGGTGGTCAGGCGGTCGATGCGGTCGGTGATGGTGGCGCGGACTTCGGTGAGGGCGGGGTCGGCCTTGATGTCGGCGTGCAGGGTGGGTTCGATGGCGGCGGCCAGGGCGCCGAGGCGGAGTTCGGCGCATTCGCGGAGGAGGCGGGTGAGGGCCTCGAAGGCGGTGGGGGCTTCGCGTTCGGCGGTGGCGGCCAGGTCGGAGAGGGCCGAGAGGTACGAGTGGGCGGCGGCGGTGATGAGGGCGCCGCGGTCGGGGAAGCGGCGGTAGAGGGTGCCGACGCCCACGCCGGCGGCGTCGGCGATGTCCTTCATGGAGACATTGGCGCCCTGCTCCCGGAAGACGAGCTGGGCGGCGGCCAGGATCTGGTCGCGGTTGTTGCGGGCATCGGACCTGAGCTCGGTCGTTGTCCTCACCTCCCGAAATAAGTGGACGAATTTCTTCCGGTTACTGTACCGTCCGATAAGTGGACGAAAATCGTCCACTTAGGCTGGAGGTGAGAACGATGAGCAAGGCCGTATTGATCTCCGGGGCGGGGATCGCGGGGGCGACGCTGGCGTATTGGCTGGGGCGCAGCGGATTCGAGGTGACCGTGGTCGAGCGGGCCCGCGGGCAGCGGTCCAGCGGGAACCCGATCGACGTGAAGGGGCCCGCGGTCGAGGTCGTGGAAGCCATGGGGGTGATGCCCGCCCTGCGGGCGGCGGCGTCGTCCGTGGATCGGATGAGCTTCGTGGACGAGACAGGTAGGAAGCGGTCGGGGCTGCGGCTCAGTGCCTTTCAGGGCGGGGCGGGCGACCGGGAGGTGGAGGTCCCTCGGGCGGATCTGGCCGGCGTCCTGCTCGATGCGGCCCGCGACAAGGCCGAAGTCCTTTGGGGAGAGTCGATTGCGGCGATCGCGCAAGATGTGGGCGGAGTGGATGTCCGCTTCGACAGCGGTGCCACCGGCCACTACGACTATGTGATCGGAGCCGACGGCCTGCATTCGAATGTGCGGCGACTGGTGTTCGGCGACGAGGCCGGATTCATTCACCACATGGGCATGTACGCCGCCACCCTGCCCGTCGACCAGGTCTTCGACGACGAACGCGAGGTGGTCATGTTCAACCGGCCGGGTCGAGCCATCACTGTGCACCCGTCCAAGGGAAATGCGGTGGCCGCCTTCCTGTTCCGGCAGCCCGCGGTCCCGGATTTCGACCACCGCGACCTCGCACAGCACAAGCGCCTGGTGGCCGCCGCCTTCACCGGCCGGACCGGCATCTTCACTGATCTCCTCGATCAACTGCGGGCCGCCGACGACATCTACTTCGACTCGGTGAGCCGAATCAGCCTGCCGCACTGGTCGATCGGCCGCGTCGCCCTGCTCGGCGACGCCGGATCCTCGCTGTCCCTGTTCGGTGACGGCTCCACCCTCGCCATCGCGGGCGCGCACACCCTCGCCGAGGAACTCACCCGCACTCCGGACGATCCCCAGCAGGCGCTGGCGGCCTACGAGCGCCGCCACCGCAGACTCGCCGAACCCAGGCAACGCGGCTTCCGCGCCGCCACCGCCCTCATGGTTCCGGGCACCGCCGCCGGTATCGCGATCCGCAATACGGCTGTCCGCTTCCTACGCTGATCATGAAGGTGCGCAAACGAACTCGGCCCCCACCCGAGGCTTCGGGTGGGGGCCGACCGTGCGACGCGTCGATCAGCCGATCGTGGCGTGTTCCTTCGCCTCGGCGGGGACGGTGGACTGCTTCAGCTCGGTGAGCTTGGCGCCCTCCACGTCGATGTCGGGGAGGATGCGGTCCAGCCACTTGGGGATCCACCACGCCGAGTCGCCCAGCAGGGCGAGCAGCGACGGGATGAGCACCATGCGGACGATGAAGGCGTCGAAGAACACACCCGCCGCCATGGCGAAGCCCATGGACTTGGCCACCACGTTGTCCTGCAGCATGAAGGCGCTGAAGACCGAGATCATGATGATGGCCGCGGAAGTCACGACGCGGGCGCCGTGGTGGTAGCCGCTGATCATGGCGTCCTTGGCGGACTTGCCGTGCACGTATTCCTCACGCATGCGGGTCACCAGGAAGACCTGGTAGTCCATGGCGAGACCGAATACCAAGCCGATCAACATGATCGGCAGGAAGCTGACCAGCGGGTGCGGTTCGACCAGGCCGAACTTGCCGTCCTGGAAGATCAGCACGGTCGCGCCGAAGGTCGCCGCCATGGACAGCAGGAAGCCGAGCGCGGCGGTCAGCGGCACCAGGATCGAGCGGAACACCAAGAGCAGCAGGATGAATGCCGCGCCGGCCACGATCGCCAGGTACGGGATGATCTTGACCAGCAGCGCCTGCGAGACGTCCGCGAAGATGGCGGTCGTACCGGTGATGCCGTACTCCATGCCGTACTGAGCCTTCAGCTCGGACTCGGCATCGCGGGCGTCCTTGACCAGGTCCTTGGTCTCTTTGTTGTTCGGCCCGGCGTGCGGGACGCCCATGAACATGGCGGCCTGCCCGTCCTGGCTGTGCTGGGCCACCGTCAGGTAGTCCATGCCCGGGTAGTGGGCCAGCTTGTCGCGCAACGCGTTCAGTGCCTCGGTGCGCTGATTCTCCGGGGTCTTGCTGAGGTCGACCGCCACCATCAGGGTGCCGTTCGAGCCCTCGCCGAAGCCCTCGGTCTGCAGGTCGTACGCCTTGCGGATGGTGGTGTCGTGCGGCATCGAGTCGCCGCCGGGCAGACCCAGCTGCAGGTTCACGGCGGGGGCGGCGAGCAGGCCGAGCAGCACCACGGAGATGCCGAGGGTCAGCGCGGGGGCCTTGCCGATGAGGCGGGCGAAACGCTGGCCGTTGGTGACCGACGTGTCGTCCTCGGGATCGTGCCGGGCGACCAGCGGCAGCTTCGGCTTGAACAGGAAGCGGCCGAACGCGCCCATCAGTGCGGGCATCAGGGTGACGGCGACCAGCACCGCCATGGCCGCGGAGACCGCGCCGAAGATACCCATCGAGGTGAGGAAGCTGACCCGCACGAAGGTGAGACCCGCCAGCGCGATGATGACGGTCAGACCGGCGAAGATGACGGCCGATCCGGCGGTGCCGACCGCGGTGCCCGCGGCTTCCTCCGGCGAATTCGACACGGCCAGTTCGTGTTTGTACCGGGAGACGATGAACATCGCGTAGTCGATGGACAGCGCCAGGCCGATCATGGAGGCCAGGATCGGGGTGAAGGTCGGCACGGTCAGCCAGTGGGTGCCGAACATGATGACGGAGATGGCGGTGCCGACGCCGACCAGCGCGGTGAGGATCGGCACGAAGGCCGCCACGATCGCGCCGAACGCGATCACCATGACCACCAGTGCCACCGCGATGCCGATCATCTCCGAGGCGCCGCTGGAGCCGCCCGGATCCTGGGTGATGGAACCGATGAGTTCGACCTGCAGGCCGGCCGCGCGCGCCTCGTCACCGACCTTGTAGGCGGCGTCCCGGTCGTCCGCGGTGAGGTCGGAGTACTTCGGGATCGTGTACTTGACCTGCATGGTCGCGACCGAGTCCGGGTGCTCCTTGTTCAGCACGTTCAGCGGTGCGCTCGAGCAGTTCGCGGCGAAGGCCGGGTTGGAGCGGTCGCCGGCGAGGCAGTCGATACCAGCGCGTTCACCGATCTTCTTGGTGATGTCGACCGGGTTCATCAGCGGCGCGGTCTTGTCGATGATGCCGAGTTCGCCGAGTTTGGTGACGAAGGCCTGCAGGGCGGCCGCGTTGCCGGGATCGGTCAGCTTCTGACCCTTCGGCGCGGCGATCACATAGGTGCCGTTGACGGCATTCTGGTCGAAGCCGGCGGAGGCGCCCGGGAAATGCTCGTCGAGGATCTTGGTGGCCCGCTCGGATGGCAGGTCCGGCATGGTGAAGGAGTCCTGGAACGGTTTGGCGAGCGAGCCGCCCACACCGCCGATGACGAACAGCGCGGCGATCCACGCCGCGATGACGATCCATTTACGGCGGAAGGCGAACTTTCCCCACCGATAGAGGTATACGGACACGAGGGGTTCTCCTGGCGATGTTTGTTCGGGCTTGAACAGGGGTGCTGGTGTGCGAGCGCGTAGACAACACTGCCGCCGGGAGCTGTGGCTCCCCGCCTTCACGAAACGAAATCTGCCTACCGTGCGGTAGGTAGACTACCGAGGGGCTAAGTGGAGGAACAACCTCGACTCTAGGTGGCGTTGATCGCATTTCGAGCGCGAGTGAGAGGATGAGAGCATGGCTGGCCAGAACGGTTCCGGAACCGTTGTCGCAGGTAGAAGCACTAAAGAAGCGATCCGAGACGCCGCTCTTCAGTTATTCGCCAGCAAAGGGTTCGACCACAGTAGTTTGCGCGAGGTCGCCGATGCGGTGGGAATCACAAAAGCCTCGCTCTACTATCACTATGCCTCGAAGGTCGATCTTCTGGTAGCGATCATCGAGCCGATGTTCGACGAAGTGCGGGATCAGGTGGCGAGCCTCGACGAACTGCCCGCGACTCCCGAGAACGTCCGCGCGGTGATCCGCGAGCGCCTGCACTCCACCCTGGCCAACCGTCAGGTGGGCGCGCTGTGCATGCGCGACACCGTCGCCATCGTCAACGCGCTCGGCAATCGCTATCCCGACATGATCGAGTTGCATCACCGCATGTGCCGCTGGATGGCCGGACCCGATCCCGATGCCGACACCCTGCTGCGCGCCGCCGCGGCCATGCAGGTGCTCAGCACCGCGATGATGACCCAGGAGATCGTCCCCGACATGGATATCGACCACGTCGAGACGACCTTGCTCAATGCCGCACTCGGCGTGCTGTATCCAGCGCGATAGGGTTTTCACACCACCGGTCCGATATCAGGAGTTTCCGTGCACATCACCGCGAAGGTCGATTACGCGGTGCGCACCCTCGTCGAAATCGCGAAGGGGCAACCGGATTCGGTGAAGGCCGACGCGATCGTCGCCGCCCAGGACATTCCGCCGAAGGTGCTGGAATCGGTGGTCGCGGATCTGCGCAAGGGCGATCTGGTGATCAGCCGCCGCGGTCCGGACGGCGGTTACCGGCTGGCCCGTCCGGCCGCCGAGATCAGCATCGCGAATGTGATTCGAGCCGTGGAGGGCCCGCTGGCCTCGGTGCGCGGGCAGCGCCCGGAGGACGTCAGCTATACCGGCGCGGCCGAACCCCTGCAGCGGGTGTGGATCGGGCTGCGCGTGAACATCCGTTCCGTGCTCGAGCGCGTCACCATCGCCGACATCGCCCACGACCTGCTCCCCTCCTTCCTGGACGAGCTGCTGCACGACCCGGACGCCTGGACCCGCCGCCCCCGCCCGGCCGGTGGCGCGGTGGCGACCACGCCCGCGCAGCCCACCGCGGGCGAGTGGCGTGATCTGGATCAACCCGACATCTAGCGGGGCGGTTCCGGTGCCGCCGGAAAAGGTCACGGCGAGCGTTCGAGGATGGCGGTAGCCTGCCAAGCATCATGTTGATCCGACTTCTACGCACCTCCATGCGGCCCTACCGCAATCAGTTGGCGGGGGTCGTCGTGCTCCAGCTGATCTCGGTCATCGCCATGCTGTATCTGCCCACACTGAACGCCGACATCATCGACCAGGGTGTCACCAAGGGCGATATCGGCTACATCTGGTCCACCGGCGGCTGGATGCTGCTGGTGACCGCCATCCAGATCATCGCCCAGGCCGCCTCGGTCTATCTGGGCGCCCAGGCCGCCATGGGCGCGGGCCGCGATATGCGCGCGGCCCTGCTGCACCGGGTGGGCACCTTCTCCGCGCGGGAGGTCGGCGTGTTCGGCGCGCCGTCGCTGATCACCCGCAATACCAATGACATCGGCCAGGTGCAGCTGCTGGTGCTGATGAGCGCGACCATCCTGGTGATGGCCCCGATCATGTGCGTCGGCGGCATCTTCATGGCGTTGCGCGAGAGCATGCAGCTGTCGTGGCTGCTGTTGATCGCGGTGCCGGCGCTGGCGCTGTCGATGGGCTTCATCATCACCCGCATGGTGCCCGGCTTCCGGCGTATGCAGGACCGGATCGACGCGGTGAACCGGGTGCTGCGCGAGCAGATCACCGGTATCCGCGTGGTGCGGGCGTTCGTGCGGGAACGTCAGGAGACCTGGCGGTTCGGTGTCGCGAACAGCGAGCTGACCGAACAGTCGCTCTACGTCGGCAAGTACATGGCGCTGATGTTCCCGATGGTCATGCTGATCTCGAACGTCACCACGGTCGGCGTGATCTGGTTCGGCGGCCACTCGATCGACAACGGGGATATGCAGATCGGCACGCTCACCGCGATGCTGGCCTACATCATGCAGATCCTGATGGCGGTCATGATGGCCTCCTTCCTGGCCATGATGGCCCCGCGCGCCGCGGTCTCGGCCGAGCGGATCAGCGCGGTGCTCGACACCGAGTCCTCGGTGTCGGAACCGGGGCTGCCCCAGCCGTTCCAGGACGACCCGGGCAAGGTGGATCTGCGATTCGCCGAGTTCAAGTTCCCGGGCGCGGAGAAGCCGGTGCTGAAGGCCATCCGCTTCCAGACCGAGCCGGGCACCACCACCGCCATCGTCGGTGCGACCGGCGCGGGCAAGACCACGCTGATCAACCTGATCCCGCGGCTGATCGACGTCACCGACGGCGCGGTCCTCGTGGGCGGCACCGACGTCCGTGAACTGCGACTGGAGACGCTGCGCACCGAGATCGGCCTGGTCCCGCAGAAGGCGTACCTGTTCTCCGGCACCGTGGCCTCGAACCTGCGCTACGGCAAGCCGGACGCCACCGACGAGGAACTCTGGCACGCGCTGGAGATCGCGCAGGCCGCCGACTTCGTGCGCGAGATGCCGCAGGGTCTGGAAACGCCGGTGGCGCAAGGCGGTACGACCGTCTCCGGCGGTCAGCGGCAGCGCCTGGCGATCGCCCGCGCGCTGGTGCGCAAGCCGCGCGTCTACCTGTTCGACGACTGCTTCTCCGCCCTGGACGTCGCCACCGATATGCGGGTGCGCGAGGCCCTGAGGCCGGAGACCGCGAACGCGTCGGTCATCATTGTGGCGCAACGGATCTCGACCATCCGCGACGCCGACCAGATCGTGGTGCTGGAGGACGGCGCGATGGCCGGCATCGGCACCCACGACCAGTTGCTGCTCGACTGCAACGAATACCGCGAGATCGTGGAATCGCAGTTCAGCGCGGAGGAGGTGCGATGAGGCCCGGAGCGGTCAATCCCGGTGCGCCGGACGCGAAGGCGAAGTCCTTCGGCCCGTCGCTCAAGCGCCTGCTGCGCATGCTCGCGCCCGACAAGGCGTATCTGATCGTCGTCTTCGTGCTGGCGGTCGGCTCGGTGGTGCTCAACACCCTGGGTCCGCAGATCCTCGGCAAGGCCACCAACCTCATCTTCGACGGTGTGGTCGGCAAGCAGCTGCCCGCCGGGCAGAGCAAGGACGAACTGGTCGAGGGCCTGCGCGCGGGCGGCAACAGCACCTTCGCCGACATGCTCGCCAGCATGGACGTGATCCCCGGCACCGGAATCGATTTCACCGCCGTGGGGCATGTGCTGGCCTGGGTGCTGGCGCTCTACATCGGTTCCGCGCTGTTCGGCTGGCTGCAGGCGCAGCTGCTGATCGTGGTGCTCAACCGCACCGTGAAGCGGATGCGCGCGCAGATCGAGGAGAAGATCCACCGGCTGCCGCTGCGCTACTTCGACTCCATGCCGCGCGGCGACGTGCTCTCGCGGGTCACCAATGACGTCGACAATGTGGCGCAGACGCTGCAGCAGACCATGTCGCAGCTGATCATCAACGTGCTGTCGGTGATCGGCATCCTGATCATGATGTTCTGGATCTCCTGGATCCTGGCGCTGATCGCGCTGCTCACCGTGCCGCTGGCGGTCATCGTGACCGCGCAGATCGCCAAGCGCTCGAAGCCGCACTTCGTGGACCAGTGGAAGTTCACCGGAGAGGTGAACGCTCAGGTCGAGGAGGCCTTCACCGGTCACGAGGTGGTCAGCGCCTTCGGCCGGGTGCGCGAGGTGGGCGAGAAGTTCGACGAGACCAACGAGAAGCTCTACAACTCCTCGTTCAAGTCGCAGTTCATCTCCGGGCTGATCATGCCCGCCATCATGTTCCTCGGGAACCTGAACTACGTGCTGATCGCCGTGGTCGGCGGGCTGCGGGTGGCGTCGGGTCAGCTGTCGCTGGGCGAGGTGCAGGCGTTCATCCAGTACTCGCGCGGGTTCACCCAGCCGCTCACCCAGATCGGTTCGATGATGAACCTGCTGCAGTCGGGTGTGGCGTCGGCGGAGCGGATCTTCGAGATCCTCGACGCCGAGGAGCAGTCGCCGGACCCGGATCCGGAGGACTCCCGGCCGCTGGAGCGGGGTCGGGTCGCGTTCGAGGACGTGTCCTTCCGCTACGAGCCGGAGACCCCGGTCATCGAGAACCTCTCGCTGGTGGCCGAACCCGGGCACGTGGTGGCCATCGTCGGGCCGACCGGTGCGGGCAAGACCACCCTGGTCAACCTGCTCATGCGGTTCTACGAGGTGGATTCCGGCGCCATCACCATCGACGGCGTCGACATCACGGCCATCACCCGCGACCACCTGCGCTCGCGTATGGGCATGGTGCTGCAGGACACCTGGCTGTTCGGCGGCACCATCCGGGAGAACATCGCCTACGGCAATCCGAACGCTTCCGAGGAGGACATCCTCGAGGCCGCTCGCGCCGCCTACGTGGACCGGTTCGTGCACGCGCTGCCGATGGGCTACGACACCGTCATCGACGAGGAGGGCTCCGGCGTCAGCGCCGGCGAGAAGCAGCTCATCACGATCGCCCGTGCGTTCCTGGCCAAGCCGTCCATCCTGATCCTGGACGAGGCCACCAGTTCGGTCGACACCCGCACCGAGCTGCTGGTGCAGCACGCCATGGCGGCGCTGCGCCGGGACCGCACGAGTTTCGTGATCGCGCACCGGCTTTCGACGATCCGCGACGCCGACACCATCGTGGTGATGGAGAAGGGCAAGATCGTCGAGCAGGGCACGCACGAGAAACTGCTCGCCGCCCGCGGCTTCTACCACCGGCTCTACAACGCCCAGTTCGCCGCCGCCATCACCGACGGCGAGGGCAACAATGTGGACGATCCGGAGCCGGACGCGGTCGTGCTCACCAAATGACCCGACGTTCCCATGGCGGAGCGAGGACAATCGCTCCGCTGACGAAGTGAGAGGATAGCTCGGTGTCTGCTGCCTCCGAGTTCTCGTTCAAGGTCGGTACCCGTCTGGAAGGCCGGCACGGCAGGACCGGTGTGATCAGTACGCCACATGGCGATATTGCGACACCCGCCTTCATCCCCGTCGGGACCAAGGCCACGGTCAAGGCCGTGCTGCCCGAGACCATGAAGGAACTCGGCTCGCAGGCGCTGCTGGCCAACGCCTACCACCTGTACCTGCAGCCCGGCCCCGACATCGTGGACGAGGCCGGGGGTGTGGCCGAGTTCATGAACTGGCACGGCCCGACCTTCACCGACTCCGGCGGCTTCCAGGTCATGTCGCTGGGCGTCGGCTTCAAGAAGGTGCTGGCCATGGAATCGGTCGGCGTGCAGGACGACGACGTGATCGCCAAGGGCAAGGAGCGGCTGGCGCACGTCGACGACGACGGCGTCACCTTCCGGTCCCACCTGGACGGCTCCAAGCACCGGTTCACCCCCGAGGTGTCCATGGGCATCCAGCACCAGCTGGGCGCGGACGTCATGATGGCCTTCGACGAGCTCACCACGCTCATGAACACCCGTGGCTACCAGGAGGAATCGCTGGAGCGCACGCGGCTGTGGGCCAAACGCTGCCTCGACGAGCACGAGCGGCTCACCGAGGCGCGCTCGCATCGGCCCTATCAGGCGCTGTTCGGCGTCATTCAGGGCGCGCAGTACGAGGACCTGCGCCGCAAGGCCTGTCGCGACCTCGAGGAGTTGCGGGGCGCGGCCGGAACGGGATTCGACGGCTACGGCATCGGCGGCGCGCTGGAGAAGCACAATCTGGGCACCATCGTCGGCTGGTGCTGTGACGAGCTGCCCGAGGGCAAGCCCCGGCATCTGCTCGGTATCAGTGAGCCGGAGGACATCTTCACCGCGGTGGAGAACGGCGCGGACACCTTCGACTGCGTGAATCCCTCACGCGTGGCGCGCAATGCGGCGCTGTACACCGACGAGGGCCGGTTCAATATCAATACGGCCCGGTTCAAGCGCGACTTCACGCCCATCGACGAGAACTGCGACTGCTACACCTGCGCGCACTACACGCGCGCCTACATCCACCACCTGTTCAAGGCGAAGGAGATGCTCGCCTCGACGCTGTGCACCATCCACAACGAGCGGTTCACGGTGCGCCTGGTGGATCGGGTCCGCGAGAGCATCGACGGCGGCTACTTCGACGACTACCACGCCGAATTCCTGGGCCGTTGGCGCGGCCGCATCAAAGCCCCTGGCGCATAAGGGGATTCGATACGGCCACGCCTCGCCGCTCTCGGGGTTTCAGCGGGTACCCCCGAGAGTCCCGAGAGTTACCTTGCCTCACTCGTAGATGGCGGAGCGCTCGCGGGGGCGGTAGGAGGGTTCGCGCTTCTTGAGGAAGGCGATGCAGCGGTAGCTGATCGGCAGCACGCACGCCTCGACCAGGGTCTTCCAGATGAAGCCGACGATCACGTAGTTGACGAAGTCGCCCCAGGTGTTGATGCCGATGGCGGTCGCCGCGATCGAGCAGAACACCAGCGTGTCACCGAACTCGCCCGCGACCGTGGACCCGAGCAGTCGCGCCCACAGGTGCTTCTCCTTGGTGCGCTCCTTGATCAGCACCAGCGTGCTGGAGTTCAGGAACTGGCCCACGAAGTAGCCGGTGATCCCGGCCAGCGCCAGCTGCGGGGTATTGCCGAGCACGTCCCCGAAGGAGGTCGAGTTCTGCTGCAGGTCACCGGTGGGCAGCTTGATGACGATCTGGAAGCAGATGATCATCAGCAGCAGCGCCGCGAACCCGTAGTAGACGGTGCGGCGGGTGGCCCGGAACCCGTACACCTCGCTGAGAATGTCGCCGATGACGTAGGCGATCGGGAAGAGGAAGAACGCGCCGTCCATGGTGATCGGCAGGATGGTCAGCGGGCCCAGGGAGAGGTGCTGTCCGGAGAAGAACTGGACGCCTTTGGCGACGCACACGTTGGAAATCAGCAGGACAGCGGTGAAGGCCACCGCCACCGGCGTGAAATATCCCCCCGCCGCGTCCGCGAATGCGGCGTGTTGCGGCGTGGGGTGTCCAGATCGGTCGGTATCGACCGTTTCGATATCACTCACGCCCGAAAGTATCCCCTGCCTCGACCGCGAGGTACGGATAGCTGGGGTGCCCTAGGCTGGACGAATGACGAATCCTGGCGATTCCGACGAGTGGTGGAAGCAGTACGGGGGTGAGGGCGTCGCGCCCGAGACCCCGCCCGTGGCGCCCCAGCAACCGACGCCGCCTCCGCCCGGCTACACCTCCGCGCCGCAGTACCAGCAGCCGCCGCTGACCCCGCCGCCGCAGCCGGTGTATCCGAGCTATCCGCCGCCGCAGGCGAATCCGGCGCCGGGCTATCCGAGTGCGGGCCAGCAGCCCACGCCGCAGTCTCCGGGCTACGGCGGCTATCCGGGCTATCAGCCCTACGGGTACGCGGCGCCGGCCCAGCAGACCAGCTCGCTGGCCATCGCGTCGCTGGTGGTGTCGATCATCGGCATCCCGGCCATGTTCTTCTGCGCTTTCCTGCCGGTGGTCTCGATCGTCGGACTGGTGCTGGGGATCATCGCGTTCAACCAGCTCAAGACGAACGGGCAGCAGGGGCGCGGTCTGGCGCTCGGCGGCATCTGGGTGGGCGCGGCCGGGACGGTCCTGGGACTGGGCGGGTTCCTCATCTTCATCATCGCCAGCGCGACCGGGTCCTGACGGAAAGTCGGTGGGCAGCAAAGAAAATGGGGCGCATCCGGGAAGGACGCGCCCCATTTCCGGGCTCGGGGGAGAAGAGCGTCAGCCCTTCAGCACCTGGGTGCCGCCCGCGAACTGGTCGTGCCAGCCCTGCTTGGTCGGGCTCTGCTCGATGGTGACGGCGATGTAGATCGCCATACCGATGCCGACCAGGGTGCCCAGGCACGGGACCAGCTGCACGATCATGAACAGGTTGCGCTTGGCGGAGGTGGCCGGGTCCAGCGGCGCGCCGCCCGGGCCGACCACGCGCAGGTTCAGCAGCTTCTTGCCCAGGGTCTGGCCGCCCTGCTGGGTCTCCATGAAGATGAAGTAGCCGAAGTAGATGACCGGGACCAGCACGCTCCACAGCCACGCGATGCTGTTGGGCAGCAGCACCTCGATGATGCCGGCCGGGATACCGATGATCAGACCGTCGATGATGCGGGCCGCGAAGCGGGTCCACAGGTCACCGGGCTGCGAGCCGCCGAAGCCGCCGCCGAAACCGGGCTGGCCGCCGTCCGGGTAGGGCTGGTAGGCGGGCTGGCCGTAGGGCTGCTGCTGTCCGTAGGCGTCGGACTGGCCGTAGGGCTGCTGCTGACCGAACTGCGGCGGCTGCTGCTGGCCGTACGGGTCGGGCTGCTGCTGTCCGTAGGGCTGCTGGCCGTAAGGCTGCGGCGGCTGCTGCTGGCCGTAGGGGTCGGACTGCCCGTAGGGCTGCTGCTGACCGTACGGCTGCTGTGGCTGCTGCGGCTGGCCGTAAGGCTGCTGCGGCTGCCCGTACGGCTGGCCGCCCTGCGGATACTGGTTGGGGTCGTACCCACCGCTCGTCATTGTTTCCGCCGTCCTCGTCGATTTCGTTCGGGATCTGGTCGAGTGCGTACGTTACGGACACCAGCTGGGTTGCAACAACCCGTCGGGGTCGAGTCTCCAGGGTTCCTTGGGTAGGTTTTCCGGCCGGAATCGTTCCAGCACACCGGACGGAGTGATTGCGCCGTCGTAGCCGAGCGACGCCGCGAGCGCGCCCAGCACGTGTCGCGGGGATTCGCCCAGAGCTGTCCGATCGCGCAGGGTGACCGCCCCGTCGCGCTTGGCGAGCCGTTGCCCGGAGGTGTTGAGCACCAACGGGACGTGGGCGTATTCGGGAACGGGCAGGCCCAGCAAGGTGGCCAGATACGCCTGCCGCGGCGTGGAGGGCAACAGGTCGTCGCCGCGCACCACCTGGTCGATGCCCTGGTCGGCGTCGTCGACCACGACGGCGAGGTTGTAGGCGGGGATGCCGTCGCCGCGCCGCAGCACCAGATCGTCCACGGCGCCGCGGTATTCGCCGAGCAGGAGATCGGTGACGGTGAATTCGGTCAGGTCGGCGCGCAGGCGCAGCGCCGCGGGCCGGCCCTCCGCGCGCCGGCGTCGTCGCTGCTGTTCGGTGAGGTTCCGGCAGGTGCCCGGGTACGCGCCCATCGGGCCGTGCGGCGCGGTCACCGCCTGCTGTATTTCCTTACGCGTGCACAAGCATTCATAGGTCAGGCCCGCCTCGGTGAGGCGCTCGATGGCCGCCTCGTACAGCGGCAGCCGCTGGGACTGCCGTAACACCGGAGGATCCCAGTCGAGGCCGATGGCGGCCAGGTCCTCCAGTTGCCGTTCCGCCGCACCCTTTTTGACCCGGTCCAGATCCTCCACCCGCATCAGGAATCCGCGTCCGGTGGAGCGGGCGAACAGCCAGGCCAGCAATGCGGTGCGCAGGTTGCCCAGGTGCAGATCACCGGATGGGCTGGGCGCGAAGCGACCGGCCCCGGGCCGCCGTGCGGGGTGGGCGGCCGTTGCTGGGGCGGGGTCTGTCGGCATGTCTGTCGATGGTAGTTCGCATCCTTCGCAGCGCGGCCGACCCTTCGCCTTCTTGCGGGCGCGCACATCGAGTGCGGTAGGGCAGCGGAGTTGCGCATTCAGGTTGAGATTGTGAGCTGGACTCGAAGGTCCGTGTCGGAGATGGGTTTTCCCTGTTCAATGGCCATGAGCAGGGTCTGCGCGTGATCCACCAGCCCGGGTGAGTCGATGCCGTAGGGGGCCGATCCGTAGGCGGAGAGGCGTTCGGCCGCCCGGCGCAACAGGGTGCGCGCTCCCTTGGGGTTTCCCCGCTGAATGTGGGTGAGTCCAACGGCAAATTGCGCGAGGCCCTGCCATAGCGACTTCTCCGCGAACGGACCGTTCTTCCAGGCGGCCTCGAGTACCTCGTGCGCGTTGAAAGCCAGGCCCTCGTCCAGCAGCCGTTGGGCGTAGTCGAGGGTTTCGGCGGGCGGCAGGTCCAGGTCATCGGGAATGCGGGGGATGCCGGGACTGCCGAAGGGGAGAGGTCGCCCAAAACGGTCACGCGGACGGGCATTCCGGGCACGGCCGTCATCGTCGCGGTCCCGTCCGGCGTCCTCCGGTGGCTGTTGGGGCATGGTCTCCATGATTCCGTACGTGGCGCGTATGCCGGTCCACCCGGGGTACCCGAGGGGCGAGCGAAGGAATTCTCATGTTTGAAATTCAATAGCCTCAAATCGGGGCTAATTTCTTGCAACTAATTTGCTGGCTAACCTTGCCCTAGATTTGCTGGTTGAAAACGAAAGAATGCGATCTCCTAATGACGAACCCTGCTAGGGTTTAGCGCGGGAACGGCCATCGGGGGCGCATTCCCATCGCGAAGTGCAGAGACAGGTTGTACGGAGCGTTTGCGTGCGACCCGCGGCGAGCCCCGAGGATTCGTGTTTCAGAGCGATCCCGCGGTCGCCAGGATCGATGCCAGCAGGATTCCAAGCTTGACGCAGAAAAGGAGCTAGTACCGTGAAGGTGGATTTCACCGGCGCCGTTTGGCGCAAGAGCAAACACAGCGGCCCCAACGGCAACTGCGTGGAGGTCGCGTTTCTCCGCGACGGCAATGTCGCGGTCCGGGACACCAAGGACCACGGCGCCGGGCCGATCCTGGCTTTCACCCCCGGCGAGTGGGATGCCTTCGTAGCCGGCGTCTCCGATGGGGAGTTCACGCGGGCCTGACCGCGGCCTGCAGGTGGCCTGCCGCGGCCCCGCCGGGAAAAACGAGAGGCCCCCGAGTCCCGGAGACTCGGGGGCTTCACTCTGCCGAAGCCATCGGGGTGGTCAGGTGGAGTGCCGCCCGTTGCCGGATTGCCCATTGCCCGCGGCGGATTGCCCATTGCCGGAGGCGTTCTCCTGCGCTCGCCGCAGCACCGCCAGCTGGGCGCGCTCGGCCGCGTGTTCGTTGGCGGCGTTGAGGTCGCGTTCCTCCGGGGGATCGGCCCAGAAGAACGCGCCGGTGCCCGGGCGGCCCGCGAGGCCGAGTTGGTTCAGCTTCCGGGGTACGCGCGCGCCCTGGTATTCCAGCGGGATCGGATGGCCGTGCGCGTCGACCGGGCCCAGCGGCTGGTGCACCTCGATGTACTCGCCGTGCGGAAGCCGCCGCACCACACCGGTTTCGATGCCGTGCTCGAGCACACTGCGGTCGGCGCGCTGCAGTCCGACGCACAGCCGGTAGGCCGCGGTGTAGGCCAGCGCGGGGACGGTGAGCAGGCCGATGCGGAAGGCCCAGGTGGTGGCATTGAGCGAGATGTCGAACTTGTAGGCGATGATGTCGTTGACGCAGGCCAGGGTGAGGATCAGGTAGAAGCTCAGCGACATGGCCCCGATGGCGGTGCGCACCGGCACGTCGCGCGGGCGCTGCAGCAGGTTGTGCCGGGCCCGATCGCCGGTGAGCCGTTTCTCGATCCACGGGTAGGCGATGATCAGTGTGAAGATCAGCGGCATGAACAGCGCCACCGAGAACGCGCCGGGAATCGTGTGCCCGAACGGGTAGGCCTCCCAGGCCGGGAACAGGCGCAGGAAGCCGTCGGTCCACATCATGTAGAAGTCGGGCTGGGTGCCGGCCGAGACCTGGGATGGGTTGTAGGGACCCAGATTCCAGATCGGATTGATCTGCAGCAGTCCGCCCATCAGCGCGAGCGCGCCCAGGGTGAAGGCGAAGAACGCGCCCTGGTCCAGTGAGAAGACCGGGACGATGCGGGTGCCGATGACGTTCTTCTCACTGCGTCCGGGCCCCGGGTACTGGGTGTGCTTCTGATACCAGACCAGCGCGATGTGAACGACGATGAGCGCCAACATGATTCCGGGTAGCAGCAGCACGTGCGCGATGTAGAGGCGCGGAATGATGATGGTGCCGGGGAAGTCCCCGCCGAACATGAGCCAGTGCAGCCAGGTGCCGATGACCGGGCTGCCCAGCGTGATTCCGGCGAAGGCGGCGCGCAGGCCGGTGCCGGAGAGCAGATCGTCGGGCAGCGAGTAGCCGAAGAAGCCCTCGAACATGGCCATGATCAACAGCAGCGCGCCGATCACCCAGTTGGCCTCACGGGGTTTGCGGAAGGCGCCGGTGAAGAAGATCCGGATCATATGGACGATCATCGACGCGGTGAACAGCAGCGCGGCCCAATGGTGCACCTGCCGCACGAACAGTCCGCCGCGCACGTCGAACGAGAGGTTGAGCGCGGTCTCGTAGGCCCGCGACATGGTGACCCCGCGCAGCGGCTGATAGGAGCCGTTGTAGGTGACGTCACCCATGGAAGGGTCGAAATACAAGGTCAAATAGACGCCGGAGAGCAGCAGAATGATGAAGCTGTACAGCGCGATCTCACCGAGCAGGAACGACCAGTGGGTCGGAAATACCTTGTTGATCGATCGTTTCAGGAATGCGGCGCCCTGGTAGCGCTGATCCATCTCATCGGCTTGATTCCCAAGTCGACCGGCGATCTTGTTGGTGGTTGCCATAGCGGTCACCCCGCCCCCGGGACAGTGCTAATGCTTCTACTACAAACGGTAGCACTGCCGTGTCCGCGGCGCACCGGGTTTTCGTTATGGTCGTCGGGTGAATTCCCTGGTCGCCCAGGACGCCACCATGTACTGGCTGTCCGCGCGCACGCGCAACGATCTGTTCCTGCTGTACTGCTTCGCCGACACCGGTCGCGATGCGGGGCGGCTGCGGTCGGCCGTCGCGAACCGGGTGGCCCGCATTCCGGATTTGCTGATACGCGTGCTGGATACTCCCGCGAACATTGCGTATCCGCTTTGGGCGACTTGCGAATTCACCAGCGATCAGTTCCTCGACCACGACCTCGGCGATGTGAACTGGGTGAATCTCACCGACGAACTCGGCATCCTGCTCGGTACCGGCCTGCGAGCGCAGGACCGGCCTTGGCGACTGCATATCTTCCGAAATGTCCGGGACGTACCGGGATTCGCTGCCGAGGAGTCCGCCCTGGTGGCGGTACTCCAGCTATCCCACGCCCTGGCCGACGGCCGCCGGGCCGCCGCCATCGCCCGCGCGCTCTTCGGTGCCGGCGAGCTTCCGGCGGCATCCGCGCCACCACCCGCCCCGTTCCCCCTCCGGTACCTGCCGAGCCGCGTGCGCGATGCCGCGACCGGCGCCCTCGCCGCGACCCTCGCCCTGCCTGCCATCCCGATCAGCATGGCGCGCACCGTGATTCGAGGCCTGGCCGCCGCGCGGGCCCAGCGCCACCTGGCCGACCTCACCGCCGCCGGTGAACTCCCACCCCCGGCCCTCGATGTCGAACCGACCCTCCTGAACGGCGCCGGCGCACCCCCGGAGCGGCATATCGCGCGAATACTGTTGTGCGACAAGGCTCGCCTGCGCACCCCCGGCCATTCGGTCACGGTGGTCGCCCTCACCGCCATCTCGTTCGCCCTCGAACGCTATCTCCGCGACCACGACGCGCCCGTCCCAGCGCTCCGCGCCCAGGTGCCGATGGCGATCACCGCGCCCGCGACCGACGGCCCGAATCGTCCCGCCCGCAATGCCTACCGCGACCTCTCGGTGGACCTGTCCCACACCGAACCCCAGCCGCGCACCCGCGCCGATCGAATCGCCGCCGACCTCACCGCCCGCCGCACCCGCGCGTCCCACCCCCTCCAGCACGCGCCCGACGCGGTCACCGCTGTTCTCCCCGCCCCACTGCTCCACCGTGACGTAACCAACGCGCCGCTCGACTCGCTCCCCGATCGAGTCTCAGGTCACACCGTCGTCTCCAGCGTCGACCGGGGCCCCGCCGACCTCGAGTTCGACGGCGCTCCGGTCCGCTTCACCGCGGGCTTCCCGGCCCTGGGCGCGGTCATGCACCTCACCCACGGCGTCACCGGCCTCGGCGACACCGTCACCATCTCCATCCACGCCGACCCCGCCGTGATCCCGGACCCGGACCACTACCTGGAGCTGCTGGAATCCGCCTTGGACGAGGTTGCCCGCGCCTTGCGCTGACCCGTGCGGACGAAAGGCCCCGGCGGACCGAGTCCGGCGGGGCCTTCGAGGCGGGGTTCGGTGGAGAGTTAAACCATTCCGTTGATCAGCGGATGCTCGGACAAGCTATCGGGGGCGCCCCACTGGGTATGGGTGAGTGCTTCGAAAACACAGATCAACAATAGTTTTCGCGCGCGATGACCGGAGTGGCTCTCGGATTCGCCCCCGACGTCCTGGATTCGCATACCGACCGCCGGGCTGCGGCGCGGTGCGGGCTCCGACAACATCCAGAACATTTCGGGTCCCATCAGTGTCGAGCGCCCGCCCGTCTCGGTGAACCATCGGCCGGAGTATTCGATCATCAGATCCGTGAATGATTCGACGTTGCCGAATGCCTCGGTGAACTGGGTCATCGCACCCGATCGATCCAGACTGTTCTGGATGATCGAAGCCAGCCGGATCGCGATTTCCCGGAACTGATCCACTCCCTGGTCCTGCCATATGTTCATCGCCATACTTCGCTCCAGAAGGGTCGGTGGTGAATGTTGGGGGTTGATCGGGACGCATGCCTCACTACATTTGCGCTGCGGCCGTGTAGAACTGGCGCCGTTCGTCGGCATTCAACGAAACGGGCCGGTGCTGGGCGCCGATGCCGGCGGTCTGTCCCAGGGAATACCCGGGTCCCATGGATTCCAGTGGGTACAGCCTCGGCTGAGCCGCGGGAAGCGGGTTTTGGGCGCGCCCGGTCTCCTGCCAGTCGAGCGCCGCATCGTAGAGCTCGGGGGCGGGCTCCGGGTCGTCGTGCTCGGCCGCGTCGATGACGTCCTCGAGCTCGGACATCTCGAGCTCGTCCGCGAGCTCGGGCATCTCGATCCCGTCCTCGATCTCGGCGGCTTCGAGTTCGGCCGCGAGTTCCGCGGTGACCTGCTTGCCACGTTCCCAGAGCATCAATGTGAGGTGCACGGCGAACAGCATTGTCAGCGGCATGCCGGCGTAAAGGCACATCGGCACAACGCTTCCGCCGATCTCGTGGGCGTACTGGATATTCCCAGCGATCGAGACGAGAGTCGAGAGAGCGAACAAGACGGTCGAGTACCACCAGCCGACGCTCCATTGCCGGAATGCGGCGGTGGCGATGATCGAGGCGATCACCAAGCCATCGATGGCGATCGGCACATTCGAAGCGAGATCGGGCGGCACCAGATTTCGCACCGAGAGTTGGTGCAACGCGGCAAAAGACATCTGGAATGACTTGACTGCCACCACCGACGTCACTATCAGCGAAGCATGCGCCAGCCGGGGTCTGAACGAACTCAGTCGACGGAGAATGCCTCCCGTCCCGCGTGACGGGGATACTCGCACTTCACCATTCGTAGATCCTGCGGTAGTCATCGTCACCATGGCGGCGAGGGTACCGCGCAGTCGGTCGTCGATCGCGCATCGTCAAATTTTCAGATGCGGTCGGGTCCCGAGTTCCTATCCGCGGCGATAGGAATTGGCGAACGAATTCCCTGAAATCCCCTCTACTGCAACATATCAAGACGCGCCGCAATGGTCGGAAGTGCTGTAATCGTCAGCCTATGGGTGTTTCGTGATGATTATCCGTTATGCCCTCTGCTGGTTGGGTTCTGGCGGGAGCGCACGGGCACGCCATCCAAAGTCGCACGCCCCCAGACGATTGCGGCACCGTGACGTAACCAACTCCCCGATCGACCGGCGTCCCGAACGAGTCCCAGGTCACACCGTCGCCGGGCCCGCCCTGATCCGTGCCCGATCGGCCCGGATATGCGGAAGGCCCCGGCTGGACTGAGTCCGGCCGGGGCCTTCGAAGCGGAGGATAGGGGATTTGAACCCCTGAGGGCTGTTAACCCAACCCGCGTTCCAGGCGAGCGCCATAGGCCACTAGGCGAATCCTCCGTCGAGCAATATACCGGGTACACCCCTGGTGGAAGCAAATGCCGAGGTCGGCGGCTACTTCTTCTTCAGATTGCCGAGTGCCTTCTGGGCCTGCTCCTTGCACACCTGGGCGATCTCGTCCTTGCTGACGGACTGGCCCTTGCCCATACGCAGGCGGATGTTGACCTTCACCGAGGCGTTGTCGTCCTTGACCGCGACCGTGTAGTCGGTGGTGGTGAAGGAGGAGTAGTCGTCGACCTTGGCCGCCCAGTAGCCGGCCTCGCCGATGCCGTTGACGTCGCCGGCGGTGCGGCCGCTGCCGGTGGTGCCGGTGTCGCTGGTCTTCCAGATGTCGTACTCGGGGCGGTTGTAGGCGCTTGACGAGCCGCTCAGCAGCGAGACGTTGAGGGTGAGGTCGGCGGTATTGGCGATCGCGTACTTGTCGGTCTTGGAGGTTTCCTCGTTCCCGGCCCGGCAGTCGAAGCGGCCGCCCGAGTAGTCGGTGGGCTTGGTCTCGGAGTGCTCGGGGGTGCCCTTGGAGTTGGCGGCCCACTTGTTGAGCACCGAGGTGTCGATCACAGTGCAGCCGTTGGTGATGCCCTCCATCGAGTACTTCCCGGCGGCCTTCTTCTTGTCCCCGCCCAGCGGCGACGAGCTGTCGCTGCCGCTGAGGGCGACCACGCCGATCACCGCGCCGACGATCACCACCAGGCCGATCACCCCGCCGATGATCCAGCCGGTCTTGTTGCCGCCCGAACGCGGCGGCTGCGCCGGATAGCCGTAGCCCTGGCCCGGCGGCGGGACCGGAGGCTGGGCGAACTGCTGCTGCTGCGGGAAGCCGCCCGACAGGGGCTGGCCGTAGGCGTCGACCATAGGCTGCTGGTAGCCGGGCATCGGCTGCTGCGGGTAGCCGGGCGCGGATTGCCCGGTCGGAACGGGCTGCGCGGGCGGCGTGTACGGGGGCATGCCGCCGGCGGCGTAGTTGAGCATGGTCGGGTCCGCGCCCTGAACCGGCTGCCCCTCACCCGCGGCGGGCGCGGTGGCCCACCATTGCGCGGTCTCCTGAGCCTTCTGCGGATCGTGCGGCGCACCGGCCCCTGGATCGGAACTCGTCATATCGTCTCTACCCCTCCGGAAAATCGCGGGTGACCCCGCATATCGCAGGCATCGTATCGACCCCGCGCGGCACCCGGCGCGGTGAGCCGCTACACTGGCCGACGGATCCAGCGCGGCGCGCATCCTGTGAACTCCCCCAGGGCCGGAAGGCAGCAAGGGTCAACGGGCTCTGCCGGGTGCGCTGGGTCCCCTTTCTTTTTCCGGCCCTGTGCTGTGGGTGACGGAAGTACAGATATCCCCGGCGAATCGGAGACGCCGCCTAGTAACCTGGGCGGTTGGGTTCGCGGTGCGCGCAACCCTCGACACACATCCCACGCCATTGGAAGGGCGCTCAGATGCCTCGGCAGACGCAATTCGGTTTGATGAGCCATGCGGAACTCGTGACGGAACACGAGACGCAGACCGCGAACTACGCGAAGCTCAAGACCGAGAAGCTGACGCTGGACATTACGAGGGGTAAGCCCTCGCCCGAGCAGCTGGACCTCTCGCAGGGACTCCTGGAGCTGCCGGGCGCCGCCGACTACCGTGACGCCAACGGCACCGACGTCCGCAATTACGGTGGCCTGCACGGCCTGCCGGAGCTGCGTGCGATCTTCGGCGAACTGCTCGGCATCCCCGTGTCGAATCTGCTGGCCGGCAACAACGCCAGCCTGGAGATGATGCACGACCTGCTGGTGTTCGCCATGCTGTACGGCACCGCGGACTCGGAGCGCCGCTGGGCGGACGAGCCGGTGCTCAAGTTCCTGTGCCCGGTACCGGGTTACGACCGGCACTTCGCCATCACCGAGTCGCTCGGGTTCGAGATGATCCCGATCCCGATGAAGAACGACGGTCCGGACACTCACCTGATCGCGGAGCTGGTCGCCGCCGACCCGGCCATCAAGGGCCTGTGGGCGGTGCCCAACTACTCCAACCCGACCGGGGTCACCTTCTCCGAAGCCGTTACCCGCGAACTGGTTTCGATGCCGACCGCGGCGCCGGACTTCCGCCTGTTCTGGGACAACGCCTACGCGGTGCACCCGCTCACCGACACCGCCGAGCCGGTGCTGGACGTGCTGGGCCTGGCCGCCGCGGCGGGCCACCCGAACCGCCCGTTCGTGCTGGCCTCCACCTCGAAGATCACCTTCGCGGGGTCGGGCGTCAGCTTCTTCGGCTCCTCCACCGCCAATGTGGAGTGGTACCTGGAGCACCTGGGCAAGAAGACCATCGGCCCGGACAAGGTGAACCAGCTGCGGCACCTGCGGTTCTTCCAGGACGCCGACGGCGTGCGGGAGCACATGCAGAAGCATCGCGCCATCCTGGAGCCGAAATTCAAACTGGTGCTGCGGATCCTGGAGGACCGGCTGGGCGCGTCGAAGGTGGCGTCCTGGACCGAGCCCAAGGGCGGCTACTTCATCAGCCTCGATGTGCTGGAGGGCACCGCCAGCAAGGTGGTCGCGCTGGCCAAGGACGCGGGCATCGCGCTCACCCCGGCCGGTTCGTCCTATCCGTACGGAAAGGACCCGGAGGACAAGAACATTCGCATCGCGCCCAGCTTCCCGTCCCTCGGTGAGCTGGAGAAGGCGATGGACGGCCTGGCCACCTGTGTGCTGCTGGCCGCCTCCGAGAAGCTCATGAGTCTGTAGCGCCGACGCAAAAGCGGCGCGTACCCGAAAGGGTGCGCGCCGCTCGCGTTCTCGGGTCAGCTCGGCTTGTGCGCCAGCACCGCGAAGATGGTCACCGACAGGTGGATGTCGCCGCTGGCGGCGCCGGCCTCCAGGTCGGCGAGCAACTGATCGCGCTGGCGCTCGCTGATCGAGCCCCGCGCCACCGCCCGATCCGCGACCCGGGCGACCAGCGCGCCCGCGCCGACGCTGCCGTCCTGGATCAGGGCGTGCGAGCCGATATCGTCGACGACCAGTCCGGCCGCGGCCAGCTGCCCCGACAGGCGGCGGCCCGCGAACGGGTTGGTGGTGCCCGCGATCATGGTCTCGATCACCTCGTGGACCACGTGCCGGTCACCCGGGTGCACGATGGCGGAGCCCCAGTCGGTGTCCATCACCACGACCCGGCCGCCGGGGCGCAGCACGCGGGCGATCTCCCCGACCGCGCGGGCGGGTGCGGTGAGGTGCTGGAAGACGCGTTCGCACAGCGCCACGTCGAAGCTTTCGCTGCCGACGGGCAGGCCGTAGGCGTCGCCGCTGACGAAGGTGGCGGTGGAGCCGGCCTGGGCCGCGCGGCGTTCGGCGGCGGCCAGCAGGTTCGGGTCGGGTTCGACGCCGAGCGCGGTGCCGGTCGGCCCGACCAGCTCGGCCAGGGTCAGCACCTCCGATCCGGTGCCGGAGCCGATGTCGACGGCGCTCTCGCCGGGCCGGGTGGCCAGGGCCTCGTGCGCCCAGGCGCGCAGCCGCCGGATGCCCGGCAGCGCTGCCTGTAGATCGTGGACATCGACGAGCTGATCCTGTCCGTCGCGGTCGAAACGGTCCGGTCGCAGTCCGGCCGGGTCCGAACCGGCTCCGCCGCGCTCCGCCGGGGCCACACCAGGTTGCGGCGTGGTTCGCATCGAAGAATTAGCCATGGTGTCGGGCATGTGGCCGAGCCTAGCCCTTCGAAGCTCACCGGGTGACCCGCGTCACCGCGACGCACGATGAATGGGATGATCGACGCATGGTGAGCCGCACGCTGTGTATTGCGCAGGAATCCGATGCCGACGAGCTGCTTTCGACCGATGATTTCGCCCTGTTGGTCGGGATGATGCTCGATCAGCAGTTTCCGATGGAACACGCATTCCGTGGTCCGTGGAAACTGGCCGACCGCATGGGCGGTTTCGATATCCACCGGATCGCGGCCGCTGATCCGGCGGAATTCGAGGAGCTGGCCGCCACCCCGCCCGCCATTCACCGCTACGGCCGCTCCATGGGACGACGGGTCCAGGAGCTGGCCCAGTACGTTCTGGACAACTACGGCGGCAATACCGCGGGCCTGTGGACGGACGGCGATCCGGACGGCAAGGAAGTCCTGAAGCGCCTCAAGAAATTGCCGGGCTTCGGCGATCAGAAGGCCCGGATCTTCCTCGCCCTGCTGGGCAAACAGCGTGGTCTGACCGCCGCGGGCTGGCGTGAGGCGGCCGGCGCGTACGGCGAGGACGGCTCCCGCCGTTCGGTCGCCGACGTCACCGACGCCGAATCCCTCACCCAGGTACGGGAATTCAAGAAGCAGGCCAAGGCCGCCGCCAAGGCGAAGTAATCTCCCTCACTTCCGCGCCATCGAATCAAGCTGGTTTTTAACCTCCTGTTTCACCGGGGGTTCACAGATGCTTGCCGCCGACAGTTCAGTTCTCGGCAGTGGAAGCAGTAATCAGAATGAAGATGAGGGAATTCGCCGGGATCGCGGCATTGCTGGTCGCGGCGACGGGGGTCACCGCCGGGACCGCGTACGCCGGTCCGGCCAAGACCGACGACGGCACGATCAACTACACGTCCCAGATCACCGAGCAGGGCAGCACGGTGGTCCGCACCGACGCCGGTTCGCTGGTCGTCGAGGACGGTGCGCTGAAGGTCAAGGCGGCCGATGGAACCACCGTCGCCGGCACCGAATTGAAGTTCCGGATCGACGATTTCGAGTTCCCGATCGCGGCGCAGATCAGCGACCGCACCGCCACCCTGACCCCGCAGGCCGACGTGGCGCACGCGGTGTACAAGCCGGTCGCGCTGCCCTACGAGGATCAGGCGCCGTGGAAGACCCAGTACGACCGTGAGCAGGCCGCCTGGAACCGGCTGCGCGACACCGTCGGCCTCGGCGCGACGGTCGGCACCCTGGTCGGCGGCCTCGGCGGCGCGGCGCTCGGTTGCGTGCTGGGCGGCGTCGCCTTCGCGACGGCGACGGCTCCGCTGGCCACGCTGTTCGGCGTCGGACCGCTGGCGGGTTGCTTGATCGGCGCCAGCACGGTCGGCTTCCTGGGCACGATCGCCGGCCAATTGTTCGTCACCGCACCCGTCGCGATCGCCGCCGCGGTGCAGTACTTCACGACTATCAACCAGCCGTTTTCCGCGCCCAAGTAGGCATTTTCGGCAACCGATGGGCAAAGGTTCACCGTGCCAAAACCAGGCTGCCATGCGGCGTTTGTGAAGGCCGGTTTCCATCACTGGGCCCCGGGATACATCTGACTTTGTTTCCCGGGGCGCACCGCTCATCTCACGAGGGAATTTTCGAACACATGCGTCTCAAGAACTTCACCGCGGTTTCCGCGCTGGTCATCGCTGCCCTGGGCGTCACCGCCGGCACCGTGAACGCCGCGCCCGCCGCCGACAACAACGGCGTGATCAACTACACCGCCACCAACTCCGAGACCAACACGGTCATCCGCACGGATGCCGGTTCCATGGTCGTCGAGAACGGCAACTTCGTCATCAAGGCCGCCAACGGCAATGTCGTCGCCGGCATGCCGCTCAAGGTGCGCGTGGATGATTTCGAGTTCCCGATCGCGGCGGAGATCTCCGACCACACCGCGACCCTGACCCCGCAGTACGACATGGACCACGCGACCTACGCGCCGGTCGCCAAGGATGTCGCGCTGCCGTACGAGGACCAGGCGCCGTGGAAGTCGGACTACGACCGTGAGCAGGCCGCCTGGAACCGCATGAAGGACACCATCGCCCTGGGCGCGACCGTCGCGACCCTGGTCGGTGGCCTGGGCGCCGCGGCCGTCGGCTGCGTCCTCGGCTTCGGTGTGGCCGGTCTGGCCTCCGCCCCGCTGGCCGCGCTGTTCGGCGCCGGCCCGGTCATCGGCTGCCTCGTCGGCGCCGCCACCGTCGGCTTCCTGGGCACCATCGCGGGTCAGCTGTTCATCACCGCGCCGGTCGCCATCGCCGCCGCGATCCAGTACTTCACCACGATCAACCAGCCGCACATCACCGCTCCGGCGCCGGCCAAGTAATACTCGGTCCGAGTCGGAGAGCAAGGGGCGCAACAGGGATCAGCGATCACCTCATCGGGACAGCCCGCTCGGTCATATGGCCGGGCGGGTTTCGCAATTCGGGAGTGTTCACCGTTTGAGCACCCGTGCGACATATTTCGTTCGCGTCGGCCCGTTTCGATCATGCGGTCCAACTACGCGGACCGCCTGATGAGGAAAACCGAGAAATGCGCTTCAAGACTTTCGCCGCGACCGCGGCCCTGGTGTCCGCTGCCATGGGCGTCACCGCCGGTACCGTCAACGCCGCTCCGGCCGCTGACAACGGCGTGATCAATTACACCGCAACCACTTCCGAGACCAACAGCGTCATTCGGACCGATTCCGGCTCGCTGGTCGTCGAGAACGGTGTCTTCAAGATCAAGGCCGTCGACGGCACCGTCGTGGCGGGTATGCCGCTGAGCTTCCGCGTGAACGATTTCGAGTTCCCGATCGCCGCGGAGATCGCCGACCACACCGCGACCCTGACCCCGCAGTACGACATGGACCACGCGACCTACAAGCCGGTCGCCGAGGCCAAGGACGTCAACCTGCCCTACGAGGACCAGGCGCCGTGGAAGTCGGACTACGACCGTGAGCAGGCCGCCTGGAACCGCATGAAGGACACCATCTCCCTGGGCGCCACCGTCGGCACCCTGGTCGGTGGCCTGGGCGGCGCGGCCGTCGGTTGCGCCATGGGCGCGGTCGTCTTCGCCGCCGCGACGGCTCCGCTGGCCACCATGTTCGGTGTCGGCCCGCTGGCCGGTTGCTTCATCGGCGCGAGCACCGTCGGCTTCCTGGGCACCATCGCGGGCAACCTGCTGGTGACCGCCCCGGTCGCGATCGCCTCCGCCTACAACTACTTCGTCACCATCAACCAGCCCCACCTGGTGGCGCCGAAGTAAGTCCCGCAGCAGCACCCCGAACCCCCGTCCGGCCATCAGCCGGGCGGGGGTTCGTCGTTGTAATCGGCGTGAGCCCAATCCTGTCGCCGCGCCGCCGCCGATGCTGGAGTGGATCGATGGGTGACCTGACCTCGATTCACGGCGCGGCAGCCGCGCTCACTCCGGTCGACGGGGCCGATCTCCGGAAGACCTTCGCGCACTTCCCCAGTGGCGTGGTGGCGCTCTGCGCCCGGCTCGGCGGAACCCCGCACGGCCTGGTGGCCAGCACCTTCGTGCCGGTATCGCTGGATCCGCCGCTGGTGTCGGTGTGCATTCAGTACTCCTCGGAGACCTGGCCGCGGCTGGAGCAGGCGAGCCGATTGGGGTTGAGCCTGCTCAGCAGCGATCAGGAGAGCGCGGCGCGGGGCCTGAGCTCCAAGCGCGGCGATCGGTTCCGGGACGTGGAACTGCGGCCCGGGAACGGAAACGCCGCCTTCGTGGCGGGAGCGACGGCCTGGCTGGAAACCTCGGTGTACGAGCAGGTTCCGGCGGGCGATCACGCCGTGGTGCTGTTGCGGGTGCACCGGGTGAGCGTCAGCCCGGAGTCCGAGCCCCTGGTGTTCCACCGCAGTGATTTCCGCGCTTTGTCCGGGAAATCGATTGCCGCGCAATTGAATTCAGCCTGATCGGGACTGGCGACAGGGTGGGCCGGCCTTCGTATCGTCAGTATTCATGAGCACCCTGGCGGTATCCGCGCAGACGGTGGTGGCGACCGGAGCCGAGGACGAGGATCTGCCCGTCGTCCGCACCCGCCACCCCTGGCGCTGGGTCACGGGGGCGGTCGCGCTGGTGCTGGTCGCGCAGTTCGCGCACGGGCTGATCACGAATCCGGGCTGGGACTGGGGCACCTTCGCGCAGTACATCACCGCGAAATCGGTGCTGTCGGCGCTGAAGGTGACCCTCGAGCTGACCTTCTGGGGCACCCTGCTGGGGTTCTTCCTCGGTATCTGGCTGGCTGTCGGCCGCCTGTCGAAGAATCCGGTGCTGAAGGCCATCGCGTGGACCTATGTCTGGGCGTTCCGGTCGATTCCGCTGATCGTGCAGCTGCTGTTCTGGTTCAACCTGGCCTACCTGTACAAGAACCTGTCGCTGGGCATTCCCTTCGGCCCGGGGTTCGTGAGCCTTCAGACCAATGAGGTGATCAGCGGATTCACCGCGGCCGTCATCGGTTTGGCGCTGCATCAGGCGGCGTACTCGGCGGAGATCATCCGGGCCGGCATCATCTCGGTCGATGCGGGGCAGTGGGAGGCGGCGCGGTCGCTCGGGTTGCCGTGGCGGCGGCAGTTCTTCACTGTTATCGGGCCGCAGGCCATGCGTGGAATTCTGCCGAATGCCGCCAATGAGGTGATCAGTCTTTTCAAGGGCACCTCGATCGTCTCGACCATGGCGATCGCCGAATTGTTCTATCAGGTGCAGGTGATCTACGGCCGCAACGGCCGGGTGGTGCCGCTGCTCATGGTGGCCACGGTCTGGTACATCCTGCTGACCTCGGTGCTCAGCGTCATTCAGTTCTACATCGAACGGCACTTCTCGAAGGGGACCGGCGATGAGTGAATTCGCGATCGAAGTACGGGGTGTTCGAAAGTCTTTCGGCCGCGACGAGGTGCTGTCCGGCATCGATCTGACGGTCCGTCCCGGTGAGGTCACGGTCATTCTGGGCCCGTCGGGTTCGGGCAAGTCGACGCTGCTGCGCACCATCAATCACCTCGAGCAGGTGGATGGCGGCACCGTACGGGTGGGCGGCGAGCTGGTCGGCTACCGCCGCAAGGGCGGCAAGCTCTACGAGCTGCGTGAGCGCGAGATCCTGCGCCAGCGGGCGCGCATCGGCTTCGTGTTCCAGAACTTCAACCTCTTTCCGCACCTGACGGTTCGGGAGAACGTGACGCTCGCGCCGGTGGCCACCCAGCGGCGTTCCAAGGCCGAGGTCGATGCCGAGGCACTCGACCTGCTGGCGCGAGTCGGGCTGGCGGACAAGGCGGACGAGTATCCGAACCGCTTGTCCGGCGGACAGCAGCAGCGCGTGGCCATAGCGCGGGCGCTGGCCCTGCGTCCGGAGGTGGTGCTGTTCGACGAGCCCACCTCCGCGCTGGACCCGGAGCTGGTCGGCGAAGTCCTCGATGTCATCAAAGGTCTCGCGCGTGGCGGTTCGACGTTGGTGATCGTCACCCACGAGATCGGCTTCGCCCGAGAGGTCGCCGACACCGTGGTGCTGATGGACGCCGGCCGCATCCTCGAGCAGGGGCCGCCCACGCAGGTGCTGGACGCCCCCTCGCACCCCCGCACCAAAGCCTTTCTCGCACACGTGCTCTGACGTTCCCACCAGATAAGGAATCGCCCATGTCACTGGCACGCCGTCGCAGACGGATCACTACCCTGGTCGCCGTCACCGTGCTGAGCCTGCTGGTCGGCGGGTGCGGCAAGGGTGACGGCGGTGCGCCGGAGACCCGCAGCGTGAACGGTCTGACCTACGACCTCTCGCCGGAACAGACCGGGCGCATTCACGCGGCCAAGGTGGATTCGATTGCCGCCCAGGTCCCGCAGGCCATCCGCGACCGCGGCGTCCTGGTGGTGACCGGCACCATCGGCGCGACACCGCCGCTGGGCTTCCACGCCACCGACGATCGCACCGTCATCGGTTCCGAGGTGGATATCGCGGCGTTGATCGCCGACATCCTCGGCCTGAAGCTGGATCGGCGGAGTGGGGACTGGGCGCAGAACTTCGTGAAGATCGACTCCGGTGAGGCCGACCTGTTCGTCAGCAATGCCACGGTGACCGAGGAGCGCAAGGAGAAGTACGACTTCGCCACCTACCGCCTGGACAATATCGCGCTGGAAGTTCCCAAGGATTCGACCTGGACCTACCAGGATCGGAAGTCGCTGGCGGGCAAGAAGATCGGTGTCGGCTCGGGAACCAATCAGGAGCAGTTGCTGGTCGCCTGGAACGACCGGAACGTGGCCGAGGGTCTGCCCGAACTGGAACTCGCCTACTACCAGCAGCCCTCCGACTACTACCTGTCGCTGTCCTCCGGCCGCATCGACGGCTACGTGGGTCCCAATCCGGCGGCGCAGTATCACTCCGCCACGACCGGCAACAAGGTTCTGACCACCTGGTCCGGGGCGGGCGACGCGCTGCAGGCCGAGATCGCGGCGCTCACCAAGAAGGACAACGGCCTGGTCGGCCCGGTGCAGCAGGCGATTCAGTACGCCATCGACCACGGGACCTACCAGCAGGTTCTGGACCGCTGGGGCCTGGGCGCCGAGTCGGTGCAGCAGTCGCGGATCAATCCGCCCGGACTGCCCAAGAAGAAGGGATGAGCATGTCGCGCAGGGTTTTCCACGTCGCTCAGCATGATCCCCTGGCCGCACCGCTGCTGGCGGAGCTGGCCATCGAATACAGCACCCGGTACGGCCGTACCCCCGGCGAGGTGCACGCGGACCTGACCGGCTACTCGGCGAGCCACTTCGCTCCTCCACACGGTGACCTGTTGATCGTCGTGGATAACGGGGAACCGGTGGCGGGCGGCGCGTTCCAGCGCTACGACGCGGAGACCGCCGAGCTGAAACGAATCTGGACCGCGACCGAGCACCGGCGAAAAGGGCTGGGCCGCTTCGTGCTCGATCAGCTGGAGACCGAGATCGCACGGCGCGGCTACCGGCGCATCTACCTGACCACGGGCCCGCGGCAGCCGGAGGCGGTCGCTTTGTACACGGCGGCCGGATACACCGCGTTGCCGCGTGATGTTCGCAAGGAAGTGGGCTACGTGCACCCGTTCGAGAAGTTCCTGGAGGCCGGAGAGCAGGCGATCCCGGCATGAAATTCCTGCTCCTGACTCTGATCACGCACACCCCGGACCCGGTGACCGGCGGCACCGAGTCGCCCCGGCAGCGGCTGCGCCGGGTCGTGGACAGCGCGCGCCTGGCCGAGGACCTCGGATACGACGGTTTCGCGGTGGGGGAGCGGCACGAGGATCCGTTCATCTCCGCGGCCCCGCCGGTGGTGCTCAGCCACATCGCGGCCGTCACCTCCCGCCTGGCCCTGTTCACCGGCGTCACCACGCTCAGCCTGCTGGATCCGGTGCGCGCGTTCGAGGACTACTCCACCCTCGACAATCTCTCCGACGGCCGGCTGGAACTGATCATCGGCAAGGGCAACGGCGCGGCGCAGGCCAAGCTCTTCCACGTCACCACCGACGACCAGTGGGACCGCAATCGGGAGGGCTACGAACTGTTCCGCAAGCTGTGGGACAGCGACAGCGTCACCTGGTCCGGCCGCTTCCGGCCCGCGCTGACCGAGGCCAAGGCGCTGCCCCGGCCGCTGCAGCCGCGGCTGCGCATCTGGCACGGCAGCGCCACCAGCCGCGAATCCGCGGATTACGCCGCGCAGCACGGTGATCCGCTGTTCTCCGCGAACGTCACCTATCCGATCGAGCCGTACGCGGAACTGGTGGACCACTATCGGGAACGCTGGGCGGCCTACGGCCATGATCCGGCCGCGGCGCTGGTGGGCGCCGGCACCGCGGGCTTCCTGGTGACCCGGACCTCGCAGCAGGCCCTCGATCTGTACCGCCCGGTCTTCGAGGCGCGGCAGGCGGTGGCGCGGAGGTTCGACGTGCCCATCGTGTTCGACTCGGTCGAGGACTTCGCGGCGCGGTCCTCGGCGCTGATCGGCAGCCCGGAACAGGTGCTGGACAAGGTGAGCCGCTATCACGAGCGGTTCGGCCACGAGGTCATCCATCTGAGCGCGGACGCGGACGGCCGCACCGAGGCCGAGCACCGCGACAGCCTCGAACTGTTCCAGGCCGAAGTCGCCCCCGAACTGCGCCGCCGCGTTCCGAGCCGGGCGCTCGGCGCCGACCGTTACCCCGCTGGAGATCCCCGATGACCCGTACCCTGCTCGCGCGCGCCACCCGTCCGGTGGCCCTGGCGGGAGTGTTCGCCGCCGCCGTCACCCTCGCCGGGTGCGGCGGCGGGGATGCCGCCACCGGCGGTGAGCCGTCGGGCCCGCCGCAGGCGGGCGGCACCCTCCGCTACGGCCTGTCCTCGGCCCCGACCTGCTCCGATCCCGCGCAGTCGTCGACCAATCAGACGATCTACGTGACCCGGCAGGTGGTGGATTCCCTGGTCGATCAGGACCCGGAGACGGGTCAGCTGAAGCCGTGGCTGGCCGACACCTGGACCGTCTCCCCGGACGCCAAGTCGTTCACCTTCCATCTGCGCGACGGCGTCACCTTCAGCGACGGCACCCCGCTCACCGCGGACTCGGTGCGCCGCAACTTCGATTCGATCGTCGCGCTCGGCGGTGCGAAGGCGCCGCTGGCCGCGAGCTATCTGGCCGGCTACGCGGGCACCACGGTGCTGGATCCGCGCACCGTGCGGGTGGACTTCACCGGGCCGAACGCCCAGTTCCTCCAGGCGACCTCGACCTCGCAGCTGGGCATCCAATCCGAGGCGACCGTCGCCAAGGCCGCCGAGGAGCGCTGCCTGGGGACCAATATCGGCAGCGGCCCGTTCACCTACGCGGAGTGGAAGCAGAACGCCTCCGCCACCCTGGCCAAACGGGCCGGGTATGCCTGGGGCTCGGCGGTATTCGCCACCCAGGGCGAGGCGCGGCTGGACAAGATCGTGTTCACCGTGGTCCCCGAATCCGGGGTGCGCACCGGTAGTCTCGCCTCCGGCCAGCTCGACGCCATCAGCGACGCGCTGCCGCAGGACGTGGCGCAGATCGAGGGTGGCGGCGGCCGGGTGCAGTTCACCGCCAATCCGGGCATCCCGTTCGGCTTGCAGGCCAATGTGACCCGGGGCGTGCTGCGCGATCCGGCGGTCCGGGCGGCACTGCTGCCCGCCATCAACCGCAAGGAACTGGTGGACACCGTGCTGGGGCCGCAGTTCAAGACGGCCAGCAGTGTGCTCGCGTCCAAAACGCCAGGCTATGTGGATCTTTCGGCCCGGGTGAGATACGACCCGGATGCCGCGAAGAAGCAGCTGGAGCAGGCGGGCTGGGTACCGGGCGCGGACGGCATCCGGGTCAAGGACGGGCAGCGGCTGAGCGCGGGCGTCATCTTCGCCCCGGTCTTCGCCGCCAATCAGCCCATTCTCGAGCTGACCCAGCAACAGCTCCGGGCGGTCGGTTTCGATCTGCGACTCGAACCGCTGTCGGTGGCGGAATCGACGGTGCGCCAGAACACCAAGGACTTCGACTTCAACTACTACAACTCCACCCGAGCCGACGGCGACATCCTGCGCACCACCTTCGCGGTGGACCAGCGCAACCTGAACGCCCGCGGCCCGGCCGACCCCCTCGATACCCTGCTCGCCCAGCAGCTGTCGGCCACCGACCCGGCCGCGCGCGCCCGCATCATCGGCGACGCCCAGGGCGCGGTTCTCGATCAGGGCCTGTGGATCCCGACCATCGAACTCTCGCAGGCCATCGGCGTCGGCAAGAACGTGGCCGGGGTGACGTTCGAGGCCTCGGCGCGACTGCAATTCCACGACACCTGGCTGGCGCGGTAAACCCATGGGCCGCTACGTGATCGGACGGGTGCTGCAGGCTATCGGCGTGCTGTGGGCGGCGTTCACGCTGTCGTTCGCCGGGCTGTATCTGCTGCCCGGCGACCCGGTGGCGCTGGCGGCCGACGCGGCCACCGGCACCCCCGTCGACGCCGCGGCGATCGCGGAGATGCGGGCCCGCTACGGTCTCGACCAGCCGCTGTGGACCCAGTACTGGACGGCCCTGTCGCACGCGGTGCGCGGTGACCTCGGCCATTCCATCTCCACCGGCCGGACCGTCACCGGTGCGCTCGGTGACGCCCTGCCCTCGACGCTGACACTGGCGGCGACCGGGCTGCTGCTGGCCGTGGCGGCCGGCGGGGCGCTGGCCGTGGCGGCCGCGTACACCGAGCGTCCACGGTTGCGTGGACTGCTCACCGCGCTGCCCGCGATCGGGGCGTCGATGCCGGGATTCTGGGTGGGACTGCTGCTCCTGCAACTGTTCTCGTTCCGGCTGAAGCTGGTGCCCGCGTTCGGCGGCACCGGATTCGGCGCGACCATCCTGCCCGCGATCACGCTGGCCATCCCGGTGGGGGCGGTCATCGCGCAGGTGCTCTACGCGAGCCTGATCGCGACCTGGCGGCAGCCGTTCGTGGAGGTCGCCTTCGCCAAGGGCGCGTCCCGCTGGTGGGTGCAGCTGCGCCACGTCCTGCGCCCGGCCGCCGCGCCCGCCCTCACCGTGGCCGGGTTGTGGACGGGGACCGTACTGGCCGGGGCGGTGGTCACCGAGACCGTCTTCTCCCGCCCCGGTATCGGCCGCCTCGCCCAGGAATCCGTGCTGCGGCAGGACATCCCGGTGGTCCAGGGCATCGTCGTGTTCGCCGCCCTGGCCTTCGTGACCGTCAACCTGCTCGTGGACCTGGCCTACCCACTGCTCGACCCCCGTGTGGTGCAACGGAATTCGACGAAGGAGCGTGCTCATGCCTGACCGTTCGCCGACCCCGACCCGGCACGTGATCCGAAACCTGCGCGCCCGCCTGCGCTCCGGTTCCGGCTCGGGCCCGCGCTCGACGCTGCGGGTGATCACCCTGACCCACCCGCTGCTCGACCCGGGCTTCGCCTACTGGTCGTCCGACGACGAGTCCACCGATGCGTGACCGGATGATCCGGCGCGTCGCGGCGCTCGTGCCCGCACGGTTCGGGGATGACCGATGACCGAGGCGATCGCCGTGCCGGAGACCGCGACTCGGGTCGGCCGGGTTCCATCCGGCTCGGTTCGAATCGCCCTGGTCCGGGCGCGGCGCAATGCCGGTGTGGTCGCCGCGGCGCTGGTGGTGCTGCTGGTCTTCGCCTGGGCCGTCGCGCCGGCGGTGTTCGCCGGCGGTGATCCCCTGCGGGGCGTGCCCGCGCAGAAGCTGCGCGGCCCGAGCCTCCAGCACTGGTTCGGCACCGACAATCTCGGGCGCGACCTCTACACCCGGGTGGTGCACGGCGCGGCGCTGTCGTTGAGCGCGACCGTGTTCGCGGTGTTGATCGGACTGGTGACCGGTGCCTTGATCGGGCTGGTCGCGGGTGCCGCGGGCGGCGTGGTCGACACCGTGATCATGCGTGCGGTCGATGTGGTGCTCTCGATTCCCGACATGCTGCTCGCCCTGGCCACCATCACCGTGCTGGGGCTGGGCACCCGCAATGTGGCCATCGCCGTGGGCATCTCGCTGATCGCCAAGTTCGCTCGCGTGATGCGCGGCGAGGTGCTGCGGGTGCGCAACGCGCCGTACGTGGAGGCCGCGTTCGCCTCCGGCGTGCGCTGGCACATCGTGCTGTTCCGCCACATCCTGCGCAACGCCTACGGGCCGGTGGCGGCGCTGGCCGCGGTCGACTTCGGGGTGGTGACCCTGTTCGTGGCCTCGCTGAGTTTCCTCGGCTACGGCGCGGTGCCGCCCACTCCGGAATGGGGCTCGCTGGTCTCCGAGGGCCGCGGTTACCTGGCCACCGCGTGGTGGCTGACCACGCTGCCCGGACTGGTGATCGTCGTCCTGGTGCTGTCCACCCAGCGCATCTCACGCGCACTGCAGAAGGACCATTCCCGATGACCGAGCTGCTGAGTATCGAGGGGCTGCAGGTCGAGTACCGGGGCGGTACCGGCACCACCGCGGCCGTGCGGGGCGTGTCCCTGACGGTCCGGCGGGGTGAGACGGTGGCGCTGGTCGGCGAATCCGGTTCGGGCAAATCGACTCTCGCGCACGCGGTGATCGGGCTGCTGCCGGGCGGCCGGACCACCGCGGGCGAGATCGGTTTCGCGGGCGAGCGGCTCGACCGGGCCGCGCCGCGCACGCTGCGGCGGCTCCGCGGGGCGCGCATCGGGCTGGTGCCCCAGGACCCGGGCACCTCGCTGAACCCGGTGCTGCGCATCGGGGATCAGGTGGGCGAGGTGCTGCGCATCCACGGCCGCGCCGACCGCCGCACCGCGCGGATCGAGGCGGTGCGCATCCTGGAGCAGGCCGGACTGGACCGCCCCGAGCTGCGCGCCCGGCAGTATCCTCAGGACCTCTCCGGCGGCCAGCGGCAGCGGGTGCTGATCGGCATCGCGCTGGCCTGCGGCCCGGACCTGGTGATCGCCGACGAGCCGACCAGCGCGCTGGACGTCACCGTGCAGCGCCGCATTCTCGATCACCTCGCGGAGCGCACCGCGGCGGCCGGCACGGCGGTGCTGCTCATCACCCACGACCTCGGTGTCGCCGCCGAGCGGGCGGACCGGATCGCGGTCATGAAGGACGGCCGGATCGTCGAAACCGGAACGGCGGCCGAGGTACTCGGCACCCCGAAGCACGAGTACACGCGCCGATTGATCGAGGCCGCGCCGAGCCTGGACCGAGACGAAAGCCCGCGCCCGGTCCGGGCACCCGCGCCGCCGCTGCTCTCGGCGACCGGATTGCGGAAGACCTTCCGGGTCACCAGAGACTTCACCGTCCGTGCGGTCGACGACGTCTCGCTGGAGATCGGCCGCGGCGAAACCCTGGCCGTGGTGGGCGAATCCGGATCCGGCAAGTCCACCACCGCGCGCCTCATCGCCCGGCTGACGGAGCCCGACGCGGGCACCGTGACCTTCGACGGACAAGACATCACCGCCCTGCGTGGATCCGCGCTGCGCGCACTGCGCCGTCGCATCCAGGTCGTCTACCAGAACCCGTACGTCTCGATGAATCCCAAGCTGGACATCGGCGCGATCGTGGCGGAACCCCTGCGGGCGTTCGGAATCGGCGATCGGCACGGTCGCCGGGCGACGGTGTCCGAACTGCTCGAACAGGTCGGGCTCCCGGCCGCGTACCGCGACCGTCGTCCCGCCGAACTGTCGGGCGGGCAGCGGCAGCGCGTCGCGATCGCCCGCGCCCTCGCGCTGCGCCCGGACCTGCTGGTGCTCGACGAACCGGTGTCGGCGCTGGACGTCTCGGTGCAGGCGCAGATCCTCGAGCTGCTCGAGAGCCTGCAAGCCGAGCTGGACCTGGCCTACCTGTTCATCTCGCACGACCTGGCCGTGGTCCGCCGCCTGGCCGACCGGGTCGCGGTCATGCGGCAGGGCGGTGTGGTCGAGATATCGCCTACCGCCGAACTTTTCGGCAATCCGCGCCACGCCTACACCCGCGAGCTGCTCGCGGCCGTGCCCCGGGCGGCCACGCCCGAGCTCCCCGAATCCTTCGAAAGGACAGCCTGATGCCGCATCCGACTCCGCTGCTGCTGGGCCTGGAACTGTCCGGCACCGGCGCGCACCCCGCCTCCTGGCGGCGCGCCGACTCCCGCGCCGAGGACCTCTTCGACGCCCGCTACTGGGTGGACGCGCTGCGTGCCGCCGAGGACGCGGGGATCGAGCTGGCCTTCCTGCCGGACTCCTTCACGCTGCAATCCGCCGGCGCGATCGGGCGGCTGGACGCGGTGGCTGTGGCCGCGCGCGCCGCCGCCGCGACCCGCCGCATCGGCCTGATCCCGCAGGCCGCGGTCACCCACACCGAGCCCTTCCACCTCTCCAAAGCCATTGCCAGCCTGGACTTCGCGGCCGCGGGCCGGGCGGGCTGGGAGGTGGCCGTCGGGGCGGGCGAGGCGCGGCTGTTCGGCCGCAAGCCCGAACAGGACGAGCGCTCCCGCTGGCAGGAGGCGGACGAGGCCGTCGAGGTGGTGGCCCGGCTGTGGGACAGCTGGGAGGACGACGCCGAGATCCGCGACCAGGCCACCGGCCGGTTCGTCGACCGCGACCGGCTGCACTACATCGACTTCGCGGGCGAGCACTTCTCGGTGAAGGGCCCGTCCATCACCCCGCGTCCGCCGCAGGGACAGCCACCGGTCGCGGTGCGCGCCGCCGACCCGCACAGCACCCGGGTCGCCGTGCACCGCGCCGACCTGATCCGGATCGCCGCACCGGATCTCGCGACCGCCACCGCTACCCGCTCCGAACTGCGGTCCGCCATCGCCGCCGCCGGACGCGACCCGAACCGGGTGCGGGTGCTGCTGGATATCGACATCCACCTCGCCGGCACCGCGGACGCGGCCGCCCTCGAGGTCGCCGAACTCGAGGACTGGACCGCGTCGCCCGCCCCGGCCACCGTCTTCCACATCGGCACCCCCGCGGAACTGCGCGACATCCTGCGCCGCATCGAAACCGACTGCGCCGCCGACGGTGTGGTGCTGCGCCCGCTGGCCCTCGCCGCCGCCCTGCCGTATCTGCCCGCCCTCACCCCGACTCTGCGCGAACGCCTGGGCCTGCCCCGGCCCGCCAGTCGCTACGCCCACGCCTGAGGAGTCACCGTCATGCCGGATCACCGGATACGCAAGCAGATTCACCTGGCCGCCCACTTCCCGGGCGTCAACCACCACACCGTCTGGACCGACCCGGACTCGGGCAGCCAGATCGACTTCGACTCCTTCGTGCACCTGGCCCGTACCGCCGAGCGCGGCCTGTTCGACTTCTTCTTCCTGGCCGAGGGCCTGCGGCTGCGGGAACACCGCGAACGCATCCACGACCTGGACGTGGTGGGCCGGCCCGACACCTTCACGGTGCTCAACGCGCTGGCCGCGGTCACCACCCGGCTCGGACTGGCCGGGACCATCAACACCACCTTCAACGAACCCTTCGAGCTGGCGAAGCAATTCGCCTCGCTCGATCACCTCTCCGGTGGTCGTGCGGCCTGGAACGCGGTCACCTCCTCGGACGCCTTCACCGGCGAGAACTTCCGGCGCGGCGGCTACCTGGAGCACGCCAAGCGCTATACCCGCGCGCACGAGGTGGTCGAGGCCACCCGCGCGCTGTGGGACAGCTGGCCCGCCGACGCCCTGGTGATCGACCGGGCGCGCGGGGTTTTCGCCCAGCCGGTCCCGGAAGCGCGATTCCGCAGCGAACAGTTCGACATCGAGGGCCGGTTCGTGCTGCCGCGCGGTCCCCAGGGCTATCCGGTGCAGATCCAGGCCGGCGACTCCGACGAAGGCCGCGAATTCGCCGCCGCCAAGGCCGATGTCATCTTCAGCGCGCACGGCGAGCTCGAGGACGGGCAGCGCTTCTACCGCGACGTGAAGGACCGGCTGGCCAAGTACGGCCGGGCCCGCGACGACCTGAAGATCCTGCCCGCCGCCGCGTTCGTGCTCGGCGACACCGCCGAGGACGCGGCCGAACGCGCCCGGCACATCCGGCGGCAGCAGGTGACGCCGCAGACCGCCATCGCCTTCCTCGAACAGGTGTGGGGCCGTGACCTTTCGGCCTACGACCCGGACGGACCGCTGCCCGACATCGAGCCGGTGGACGACGCGAACATCACCCGCGGGCGGGTCCGCCACGCCCGCGACCCGCGTGCGGTCGCCGAGGCGTGGCGGGCCAGGGCCGCCGCCGAGAACCTCTCCATCCGCGACCTCATCATCGCCACCACCGCCCGCCAGCAGTTCGTGGGCACGCCCCGGCAGGTGGCCGCCGAGATCGACCGCTACGTGCAATCCGACGCGGCGGACGGTTTCGTCCTGGTCCCGCACCTCACCCCGACCGGCCTCGACGAGTTCGTCGACAAGGTCGTCCCGGAGCTGCAGTCCCTGGGCAGCTTCCGCACCGATTACACCGGCGCGACCCTGCGCGAACACCTGGGCCTGCGCCACCCCCATCACGGCACCGAAGGAGTACGCGCCTCATGACCGCCACCGAAACCGCTTACGACCAGCAGTGGGCTACTTTTCGCGCCGAACGCGCCGCGTGGGCGCGCCAGCCCCTGGGCTGGCTCAGCCTGACCGGGCTGCACTGGCTGGGGGCCGACGCCGAGACGGTCGACGGCCTGCCGGGCCGCTGGCACGCGGACGGTGAAAACGTCTATGTCACGGTCGATTCGGCACAACCCGACCTGCTGCTGGACGGTGCGGCGCTGAGCGGAACGGCCGCGATCACCCCCGCCGAAGGTGCGCCGGGACTCCAGGTGCACACCGGCGACCGCGTCATCGAGGTGATCCGGCGGACCGGGCAGTTCGCGCTGCGCGTGCACGATCCGGCCGCGCCGACCCTGGCGGCGTTCACCGAGATCCCCGTCTACGAACCGCGACAGCGGTGGGTCGTGACCGGCCGATTCGAGCCCTTCGCACAGACCCGCGTCGTCACCACCGGCGCGGTGGTCGAGGGCCTCGAACATCACCACACCGCCACCGGCACAGTCGCTTTCGAGCTCGACGGCGAGCGCCGCGAACTCGTGGTGTTCGGTAGCGAAGCGCTCGGCCTGCACGTGCTGTTCACCGACGCCACCAGCGGCGACACCACCTACGGCGGCGCGCGCAGACTGGATCTCGCCACGCCCGATGCCGACGGCGGTGTACTGCTGGACTTCAATCGCGCCGTCAACCTGCCCTGCGCCTTCACCGACTACGCGACCTGCCCGATCGCCCCGGCGCAGAACCGGCTGCCGCTGGCCGTCGAAGCGGGCGAACAGGATCCGCGGCGGGGGCGGGCGCTATGACCATCCCGCTCTCGGTCCTGGACCTGTCGCCGATCAGTGCGGGTTCGACGCCCCGGCAGGCCTTGCGTAACACCGTCGACCTGGCCCGGCAGGCGGAAAAGCTGGGCTACCACCGGTTCTGGGTCGCCGAGCATCACTTCGTGCGGGTCGCCAGCGCGGCGCCGACGACGCTGATCGGACTGATCGCCGCCGCCACCGAATCCATCCGGGTCGGCTCGGCGGCCGTACAGCTCGGACATCACACCTCGATCTCCGTGGTGGAGGCCTTCGGCACCATCGACGCCCTCTACCCGGGCCGGGTCGATCTGGGGCTCGGCCGTTCGGGCCAGCGCGCCGAGCAGGTGCGCTCCGCGGGCGTGCCGCCGGTGCCCGCGCCGCCGCGACCGACCGAGGTCCGCGACGGCGTGGTGCTCCCGCCGCCGTTCTATCCGGGCCAGCTGCTCGACTTCACCAGGGTGAAGGCGGCATTGGAGACCCTGCACCTCCCCGGGTCGCGGCCGCTGCCGTACACCGAGCAGGTCGAGGAGATCCTCGCGCTGCTCGACGGGAGCTTCGTGACGAGCGACGGCGTCGAACTGCACGCCGTCCCGGGTGAGGGCGCGGAGGTGCAGCCCTGGTTGTTCGGCAGCAGCGGCGGCGAAAGCGCGCAACTGGCCGGTCGATTCGGGCTGCCGTTCGCCGCGAACTATCACGTGTCGCCGGGCACCATCGTGGAGACCGTGGAGGCGTACCGGGCGGCCTTCCGGCCGTCGGCCCGCTTCCCACGGCCGTACCTGGTGGTGTCCGCCGACGTGCTGGTCGCCGAGGACGACGCCACCGCCCGCCATCTGGCCTCCAGCTATGGCCACTGGGTGTACTCCATCCGCAGTGGCGCGGGCGCGTCGGACTACCTCGATCCCGCCACCGCGCCCCCGCTGTCGGGACCGCAGCGGCACTTGGTCGACGACCGGGTGACCACCCAGCTGGTGGGTGCTCCGGCCACCGTCGCCGAACGCCTCGACGCCCTGCGCAAGCTGACGGGCGCGGACGAAATCCTGGTCACCAGTGTGGCTTTCGACCATGAGGACCGGGTGCGGTCGCATCGCCTGCTGGCGCGCGAGTGGGGGCTGACCCCGCAGGCGCGCGCCGCCTAGACCACCGCCGCCCGCCTGGAAGGGGACTCCGGGGCGGGCGGCGGTAGCCCGCCCCGCGCGCACAGGGCCTCGCGCGCGGAGCGGGAACCGGGGCCGGGCCGGATCGTGGACCATCCGGCCCGGCTTCCCGGGACAACGGAATACCTCCCGGGCACAACGGAATACAGAGAAATCCCCGCCGGGTGACCGGCGGGGATTTCGTCGTTCGGGGGAGCGGGACTAGCGGGCCCGCGTCGCCCGGCGCATGGCCGAGAGCGGGTCGGCGTAGAACGCGCTCACCGAGGTGACCGCCGCCGCGAATTCCTGCACCCGGCCGCCGAATCGGCTGATCCGCAGATCCGCCGCGGGCAGCGTGGTCGACTCGGCGAAGGCCTTGGCGACCCGCTCCATACCCGGCCGCCAGCCGGTGAACGCCTGACCGCCCAGCACCACCCGGTCCGGATTGAACATGTCGCGCACCAGCGCCGCGGTGCGGCCGAGAACTTCGGCGCGCTCGATGAGCAGGTCCCGGGCCTCGGCCTGACCCGCGTCGGCGGCCCGGTACAGGTCCGCGATGGCCGGGCGGCGCGGGGCCTCCGGCTTGGGCAGGATGCCCTTGCGCACGGCGCGCTCCAGCAGGGCGCGCTCACCGATGGTGGCTTCCAAGCAGCCGCGCCGGCCGCAGATGCAATCGGCGTCCGAGCCGGTCGGCAAGTGCGCGATGGAACCGGGGCCGTTGGTGGGAGTGTGCACGCGATCGTGCAGAGTGACCGCGACACCGGCGGTTTCGCGGGCGTACACGAACAGGCTGCTACCGGGCCGGGCGTCCTCGCCGGGCTCGCGGGGGGTGAGCAGCAGCTCGGCCGCGGCCATCGCCTCGACGTGCGCCGACACCGAGACCGGCAGGTCCAGCACGCTGCTGAACACCGCCGCCACCGGCGCGGCCTGCCAGCCCAGGCGCGGGTGATCCACCACGCCCGCCGCCGGATCCACCCGCCCGGCCAGCGCGACGCCGGTCCACAGCGGGCGGCGGCGCGGCAGGCGGTCCAGGAAGGCCTTGGCGCTGCGCGCCACTATGGTCAGCGCCGCGTCCTGACCCGTTTGGGGCGTGGCGATCTCGAGTCCGCCGAGAATCCGGCCGGACAGGTCCGCGGCCACGATACGGGTCACGGTGAAGCCGATGTGCACACCCAGCGTCACGTAGGTGTCGACGTCCACCTCGAACGGCACGCGCGGGCGGCCCACCGCGCCGGACGCGGTCAGATCCGCGCGCTCACGCAGCAGCCCGGCCGAAAGCAGCGCGGACACTTGGCGATTCACGGTGGCGATGCTCAGACCGGTGGTCTGGGCGGCGATATCGCGGAAGATCGGGCCGCGGGTGGCGGCGCGCAGGACCGCGGCCGCCGGATTGTCGGTGATGCGCAGCTCCGGCGGCACGGCCGGGCGGGCCGGAGCCAGGCGCGCGGCCGCGGCGGAGGTGGCGGAATGGGAACGCTCGAGCGTGGGGCTGGACACTGTGTCGAATCCTTGCTGCGGTCCACCTGCCGAGAGGTGGACGAATGCCTACATGAAGGTTTCAGCGGTGCAGCGAGGAGCCCGGATTCGAAACGGAATCGGGGGTCAGAACTCGGCTGCGCGACGGCAGCGACAACACAGTTCCCGTTGCAGCGGCAGCCGAACGCCCAGCGCGACGGTCACGTAGGTGACCCGCGGCGCGGAGAGAGGGCGGCGTGCAGACATAGGATCAAAGTATCATTCCGATCACGGGGAACGGAAGGCGTGCGCGACCTTCCCGGCAGGCTCGAGCCTGCCGCGGCACTGTCACCCCAAACCCTCCGGACAACCTCCTTCATGGCCGAATCTTTTGCGTCGGTTGATCATTCACGCCGGCGTCGGCGATGCCCGGCGGCGGTGCGGCGAGTGGCGCACGCCACATCGGGGTCTCATATCTCGAGAACGCGCCGGTGGCCCCAGCCCACTCCGCTTCGGCCGCATGGACACGCATTCCGCTCACCATGATTCCAAGACCGCCCTGCTGCGGACGGGTGGCGCAATACCCCGGTTCGCCGGCATCCGGGCAGGCCGCGGGGCTGCGCGGGCGGCGTAAACCGGCACCGCCCGCCGGCGCTCCCCGGCGGTGTCCCGGCGGCCCCCTATTTCGCCATTACAGTTCTGAAACCGCAGGTCAAAGGCGTGGAAAGGAGTCGAGGTGTCGCCGGAACCGGTACCGCTGCGCGTCCCCGAACGCCGGGCGGATCGCGCCCGCCAGGTGGCGGATGTGCTGCGTCAGCAGATCCACTCGGGAGCCTTCGACCGGGCGCTGCCCACCGAACCCGAGCTGGCCGCCGAATTCGCGGTCTCCCGCAATACCGTTCGCGACGCCCTCGCGTTGCTCAAGGACGAGGGCCTGATCGAGCGCGCCCCGAAGGTCGGCACCCACGTCGCCCAGCGCAAATACGATCACGGGCTCGACGCCCTGCTCGGCTTGAAGGAAACGCTGCGCGGCCACGGCGAGGTGCGCAACGAGGTGCGCGCCGCCCGCCGGGTCACCCCACCGCCGGCCGTCGCCCGCAAGCTGCGGCTCGAGCCCGGCGACCAGGCCGTCTACATCGAGCGGCTGCGCTGGTTCGGCGACCTGCCGCTCAGCCTGGACCTCACCTACCTGGCGCCCGACATCGGAGACGAGGTCGTCACGCGCGACCTCGAGACCAATGACGTGTTCGCCCTCATCGAGCAGATCAGCGGCGGACCGCTCGGTTCGGCCGACCTCGCGCTGGAGGCCATCACCGCCGACGCGCACTCGGCCATGACCCTCCAGATGCCCGAGGGCGGCGCCCTGCTGCTGCTCGAGCGGCTCACCAGACTCGAGGACGGCCGCCCGGTCGACCTGGAATACATCCGCATGCGCGGCGACCGGATCACCATGCGCGGCAGCCTGAACCGGCAGCCGGAACGCCTACCGGAGTCCGACGCGGACACCGACTGGAGGTTGACCTAGATGGCTTTGGCCGAACACCGGGCGGATGTCCCGGTCACCATCGACGAATCACTGTGCATCCAGGGCTGCACGCTCTGCGTGGAGATCTGCCCGCTGGACTCGCTGGCGATCAACCCCGACAACGGCAAGGCGTACATGCACGTCGACGAGTGCTGGTACTGCGGCCCCTGCGCGGCCCGCTGTCCCACCGGCGCCGTCACCGTCAACATGCCCTACCTGCTGCGTTGAGCCCTACCCGCTGAGGAAACCCATGAAGTACCGCCCCGCCCGCGTCATCGCCGCGGCCCTCGCCTCCGCCCTCGCCCTGACCGTGTCCGGCTGCTCGCTCGAGAACGCCGGCGGCGGGGACACCGTCAAGGTCGTCATCGGCTACCAGTCCAAGACCATCAATACCGTCACCGCCGGAACCCTGTTGAAGGCCAAGGGATTCCTGGAGCAACGACTGAACGCGCTGAGCGCCGAGGGCGGCGCGAAGTACCAGGTGGAATGGCAGGACTACGACACCGGCGCGCCCATCACCGCACAGATGGTGGCCGAGAAGATCGACATCGGCTCGATGGGCGACTACCCGCTGCTCATCAACGGTTCGCGCACCCAGGCCAATGAGCGCTCCCGCACCGAACTGGTCTCCATCACCGGCTACAACCCCAAGGGCGCGTTGAACATGGTGGTGGTCGCGCCCGACTCCAAGGCGCAGTCCATCAATGATCTGGCCGGGCAGAAGATCTCGGCCAGTGTCGGCTCGGCCGGGCACGGCACCCTGGTCCAGGCGCTCACCCGGGCGGGCATCGACCCCAAGTCCGGCGTGGAGGTGCTCAACCAGCAGCCCCAGATCGGTTCCTCCGCACTGGAATCCGGACAGGTGGCGGCGCTGTCGCAGTTCGTGGCCTGGCCCGGCCTGCTGGTGTTCCAGAACAAGGCCAAGCTGCTCTACGACGGCGCGGAGCTGAACGTCCCGACCTTCCACGGCGTGGTCGCCCGCCGCGATTACGCCAAGCAGCACCCGGAGGTGCTCGATGCCTTCCTGCAAGCCCAGCTCGACGCCACCGACTTCATCCACCAGCACCCCCTGGAGGCGGCGCAGACCGTCGCGGACAACGCCGGGCTGGCCCCGGAGGTCGTGTACCTCTACAACGGGCCGGGCGGAACCTCCTTCGACACCACACTGAAGCCGTCGCTGCTGGGTGCTTTCAAGGGAGATGTGCCGTACCTGAAGTCGATCGGCGACTTCGCCGACCTCGACATCGACAAGTTCGTCGACCCGGCGGCGCTGAAGCAGGCGTACCAGGAACGCGGGCTGAACTACGAGGCCGAACTGGCAAACAACGCCAACCCGCTGCCGGGGTCCGGCGGTGAACTCTGGCTCGCCGGGCAGGACGCCACGCAGTCGCTCGCCGATCCCACGGCCCTGCTGCGCGCCGTGAAACAGGCTCGGGCACAGGGTAAGACGGTGCGCGCCGCCTACGTACCCGACGCCGAGCTGGGCACCCGCTGGTTCGCGGACAAGGCGATCTGGGTGCGCGACGGCGACAACTATCTGCCCTTCACCACCCCGGCGGCCGCGCAGCGGTACCTCGCCAAGCACCCCGCGGGCGCGATCGTCGGGTTCGACCAGGCCGTGAACGAGGTCCGGGTATGAGCCCGGATCCGAAGCCGATCTCGACGACTCGGCCGTGCAGTCCGGCGCACACCCGCTCGCGCTCACCGTTCATGTTCTTCGCG